>JAZDPM010000214.1:0-2344 GCA_043797725.1 Chloroflexota bacterium | reverse complement strand
GCGGGCCGATCCGGCCACCCGCCACATCCCGGTCGTCGTGCTGAGCGCCGACGCGACGCCCGGCCAGGTCGAGCAACTCCTGGCCGCCGGTGCCCGGGCCTACCTCACCAAGCCGCTCGATATCGGCAAGTTGCTCGCCCTGGTGGACGACGTGCTGGCTTCGGGCGGGGAGAGCTGACCGTGGGTTGGGGCCGATCCAGATGGCGATGGCAGGGCTATGGCGCCGCCATGAACGTGCCTCCGCTTCACGACCGCCTGCTGGTGGGTCGGGTCAAGGATGTCGGGCTCCGCGGGGAAGAAATCGGAGAGCGCGAGGGCCGGAATGCCACCGGGGGTGGGATGTGCTGAGGCGGCCCAAGCGCGAAACGAGCGTGGAATCTGAGGCGAAGTACCGCGGGTTGCTGGAAGCGGCTCCGGACGCGATGGTCGTGGTCAACCAGGCCGGCGACATCGTCCTGCTGAACGTGCAGGCCGAGAAGCAGTTCGGCTACCCCCGCGACGAGCTCCTCGGACAGCCGGTCACGAACATCATCCCGGAGGGCTTCGCCGAACGGCTGGTCGCGGACGATCTCCGCTCCGCGGAAGACGCGCTGGCCCAGCAGATCGGAACCGGGATCGAGACTCAGGCCGAACCCGAGGCGTTCCGCGATCTCGGCGCGGACTACGGCCAGGGATACGTCCTCGGGAATCCGGGCGAGCCGCCCGCCCGGGGTCGCGCGCTCGCCCGGGACGCCCCGACCGTGACCGGATGAGTGCCGCCGCGGTCTCCACGTCGCCGATCGACGCCACGCCCGCCGGGAAGGCGCTGCGGCTCGCCCGCTTCGCGGCCGCCTTCTCGGTCGTCGTTGGGGTCTTGGTCTTCGCCGGCTGGGCCTTCGACATCCCGCAGGCGAGAAGCCTGATCCCGGGCACGGTCAGCATGAAGGCCAACACTGCGCTGTCGTTCGTGTGCTTCGGCGTCGGATTGTGGCTCGTCGCGGGTTCGCGCCCAGGCGAGCGAGCCTGCCTCGCCGGACGGCTCCTCGGTGTGGCCGTGGCGGCCGTCGGGATCGTGACGCTGGGCGAGTACACCCTTGGCGTCGACCTCGGGATCGACCAGCTCATGTTCATCGACCGGGACGCCATCGCCACGTCTCAGCCGGGGCGGATGTCGCCGCTTACCGCGCTGGCCTTCGCCGCGGCCGGGCTCGGCCTGGCGTTCATCGACGCGCGGCCGCGAGGTCGCTGGCCAGCCGCCCTCCTGGCCACCGTCTCGGGCGGGCTCGGCTACATGTCCGTGCTGGGGTACGCGCTCGGGGTCGACCTCCTGTTCCGCGTCGGGACGCTGACCGCCATCGCCGTTCACACGGGTGTCAGCCTCCTCGTGGTCTCCCTCGGCATCATGGTTGCTCGCCCGGACCGCGGCCTGGGCAGGTTGCTGTACGACTCCGGCCCGGGTGCGCTGTTGTTCCGGCGCCTGCTGCCCATCGCGTTCGTGATCACGCCCGTCTTCGCCTTCCTGCGCCTTGGGGGCGAGCGCGCGGGTCTCTACTCGACCGCAACCGGCATCGCGATCTTCACCCTGGCGATGGTCGCCGCCATCTGTGCCGTGCTGCTGTTGAGCGCGCGCTCGCTCGACGCCGTCGACGCCGCACGACGCAGCGCCGAAGCCGCCATGCGGGCCGCCCGGGCCGAGGCGGAGGCGGCCAACCACGCCAAGAGCGAGTTCCTGTCCCGGATGAGCCACGAGCTGCGGACACCGCTCAACGCGGTCCTCGGCTTCGCCCAGCTGCTCAGGATGGACCATCTCGACGACGGCCAGCGCGAGAGCGTGGACCACATCGCCAGGGCCGGCCGGCACCTGCTCAACCTCATCAACGAGGTCCTGGACATCAGCCGGATCGAGACCGGCCAGCTCGACATGTCGCTCGAGCCGGTGGACGTGCACGAGGCGATCGAGGACGCCGTCGCGCTCATCGGCCCGCTCGCGACGGCGCGGGGGATCGCCATCCACGTCGAGGAGATCGCGCCGGACCAGTACGTGCTCGCCGATCGCCAGCGGGTCAAGCAGGTCCTCGTGAACCTCCTGGCGAACGCGGTGAAGTACAACCGCGACGGTGGCACGGTCCGAATCGCCTGCCGGCCCGCCGGGACCGCGGCACTGCGCATCGGCGTCACCGACGAGGGGCGGGGCATCAGCCCGGCGCAGGAGCATCGCCTCTTTGCGCCGTTCGACCGGCTCGGGGCGGAGCGCGGAACGACCGAGGGGACCGGCCTCGGCCTGAGCCTCTCCAAGGCGCTGGTCGAGGCGATGGGCGGGACGATCGGCGTGGAGAGCACCGTCGGTGTCGGGAGCCGCTTCTGG
>JAZDPM010000192.1:0-7010 GCA_043797725.1 Chloroflexota bacterium | reverse complement strand
GGCTTGCCCTGCGCCATCAGGAAGGTGTTCGCCATCCCGCCGCCGACGACGAGGATGTCGACCTTGTCCGTGAGGTTCTCGAGGACCTTGATCTTGTCCGAGACCTTCGCTCCGCCGATGATCGCGGCGTACGGTCGGGCGGGATGCTCGACGAGCTGGCCGAGGTACTTGATCTCGCGCTCCATGAGGAAGCCGGCGTAGGCCGGCAGGAGCTCGGCGATCCCGACCGTCGAAGCGTGCGCGCGGTGCGCGGTCCCGAACGCGTCGTTGACGTAGGCGTCGGCGTACGCCGCCAGCGCCTTGGCGAACACGAGGTCGTTCTTCTCCTCCTGCGGGTGGAACCGCAGGTTCTCGAGGAGCAGGGCCTCGCCGGGCCTCAGGCGGCGCACGGCGTCCTCGGTTCCGACGCCCAGGGCGTCGCCGGTGCACGGGACGTTGAGGCGGAGGAGGGCGGAGAGCCGCTCGGCGACGGGCCGAAGTCGGAGGCCGTCCTGGACCTTGCCGTCGGGACGGCCCAGGTGGCTCGCGAGGATCACCCGCGCGCCCTGGTCCAGGAGGTGCCTGATCGTCGGGATGGCCGCCCGGATCCGGGTGTCGTCCTTGACCTGCCCGTCCTTGAGCGGCACGTTGAAGTCGACGCGGACGAAGATGCGCTTGCCCGACGCGTCCAGCTCGCGGATGGAGCGCTTGTCCATGGTGGAGTTCCTGTCGGGGTGATCGGCTGGGCTACAGGCCCTTCTTGATCATGAACTTCACGAGGTCGGCGACGCGGCAGCTGTAGGCCCACTCGTTGTCGTACCAGGCGATGACCTTCACGAAGTTGCCGCCGAGGGACATCGTGCAGGCGGCGTCGATGATCGAGCTGCGCTCGTCGCCGCGGAAGTCGGACGAGACGAGCGGCTCATCGGAGACGCCGAGGATCCCCTTCATCGGGCCGGCGGCGGCGGCGCGGAAGGCCGCGTTGAGCTCCTCGACCGAAGCGTCCTTCTCCAGCTCGGCCGTGAAGTCGACGACCGAGACTGTCGGCGTCGGCACGCGAAGGCTGAAGCCGTCGAACTTGCCCTTGAGGTCCGGGATGACCAGGGCCAGGGCCTTCGCGGCGCCGGTCGTGGTCGGGATGATGTTCAGCGCGGCCGCGCGGGCGCGCCGGGGGTCCTTGTGGGCGATGTCGAGGACCTTCTGGTCGTTGGTGTACGAGTGGATCGTGTTCATCAGGCCGCGCCGAATCGTCCAGCCGTCGTGTACGACCTTGGCCGCGGGCGCCAGGCAGTTCGTGGTGCAGCTGGCGTTGCTCACGATGTGGTGCGTAGCCGGGTCGTAGGCGTCGTCGTTGACGCCGAGGACGATCGTGACGTCCTCCTTCTTCGCGGGGGCGCTGATGAGGACCTTCCTCGCACCTGCGTCGAGGTGCGCACGGGCTTGGTCGGCGTCCGTGAAGCGGCCGGTCGACTCGATGACGATGTCGACGCCCAGGTCCTTCCAGGGGAGCTGCGCCGGATCGGCGATCTGCAGGACGCGGATCTCCCGGCCATCGACGATGATCGCGTCGGTCGTGTAGGTGACCTCGCCCGCGAAGGCCCCGTACGTCGAGTCGCGCTTGAAGAGGAGCGCGTTCGTGGGGACGTCGACGATGTCGTTGACGGCCACGACCTGGACGTCCGGGGCGCGCTCGATGAGTGCCTTGAGGGACTGGCGGCCGATGCGACCGAACCCGTTGATGCCGACGCGAACGGACATGGAACGAAACCTCCGGTGTGCGGCTTGACTGGTCAGATGGGAACGGCCGTCACAAGGACGGCCGTTTCGTAGAGGGCTGGTGGGATGCCGGAGACAGGTTCGAGCCGGACGACCGCAGTCGCGCGGGCTTCCTGGGAACGAGGATCCCATCGAGGCGGGCCACGACGGCGCAGACCGGCGGCCCGCCGAGGTCAGGGGCGGAAGGGAGCCTCGGGGTCACGGGACCTCATCGTAGCGGCGGGAACCGTGACCATTCTACCAAGGAGCCCGATCTGGCCCGGCGGGCCGAGCGGCCCGCAGTCGCGGTCCGAACGTCCCGGCCGGGCGCCGGAGGATCAGCCAGGGATGGCGTTGGCCCCACGCCAGAGACGCCACCCAACGAACGCGCACTCCGCGCTCGTATTCAAACAGAGCGATCCGTCGGTCAAGAGGCCGCGCCAGTCGCCGCCGGCTCTTCGACCTTCTTCTTCCTGGGTGCCTTCATCATGAGCATCAGCCCGACGCCGACGACCAGCAGGGCGATGGTCTCGTAGAACGCCCACAGGTAGATGTTCTCGGCGCCCTCGCCCTTGCGCCCGGCGATCAGGTAGGCGGCGATCTGCGAGACGACGAAGCCGCCGA
Source organism: Chloroflexota bacterium (assembly GCA_043797725.1). GTDB lineage: Bacteria > Chloroflexota > Limnocylindria > Limnocylindrales > CSP1-4 > CTSoil-043. The sequence goes on along the minus strand of JAZDPM010000192.1, from coordinate 4,652 downwards.
TGCCCCACCCCTGGTAGACGAGACCGTAGTTGGTGCCGAAGCTCTTGAGGCCGAAGAAGTCCTTCGTCATCGCGGGGAACACGGCCAGGTTCGCGCCGTAGTTGGCGCCGATGAACCACACCAGGACCAGGACGAACGCCACCGAAACGGTGGCGGGGCCCGTAAACTTCGAGACGCCGTCCACGGTCTCCGAGGTGGTCGTGCCGATCATCGTCAGCACCAGGATGAGGACCGCCTGGAGGGCCATCGCAAAGATAAGGACGGCCTTGCGGCCGAAGTTGTCAGACAGCTTGCCGTAGACGACCCGGCCGAGACCGTTGCCCAGGGCCAGCACGCTGACGGCAATGGCGCTGTAGGCCTCGAGGCCGAAGCTCGTGACGATAGACGCCATGTTGCCGATCACGACGAGGCCGGCGCCGCCGCCGAAGGCGAAGCAGGCGACCATCACCGGGAACTGCCAGGTGCGGGTCATCTCGGCGGGCGAGTAGTCCACCACGACCTTCGGCGGTTTGGCCTTGGCGCCCGCCTTCACCGGGGACTCCGGCGGGACGTAACCGGGCGGCGGAGCCTTGACGAACTGGGCGGCGACCGAGATCACGACCATCACGGCGATGCCGAAGACGATCATGGTGGTCCCAATGCCGTACGAACCGATGAGCGCCCGCAGGGTCGGAGCGACCCACACGGCGCCGCCACCGAACCCGGCCACCACGATGCCCGAGATCAAGCCCGTCCTTGACGCCGGGAACCACTTGACGCTCGGCGGCGTGCCGGACGAGTACGCCAGGCCGATGCCGATGCCGAGCAGGACGCCGAACCCGACATACCAGACCACCGGATCCGACGACAGACCACAAAGGATCAAGCCGAGCCCCGAGAAGATGCCACCCGTCGTGATCATGATGCGGGGGCCGCGCTTGTCCTGGATGCGCCCGCCGACCGCCGTGAACACGGAGAAGAAGATCAGGCAGATCGAGTAGGGCCAGATCTTGTCCGCCTCGCTCCAGCCCCAGTCCTCGGGGACCGCTTGCTTGACGACACTCCACGCGTACAACGCACCCAGCATGAGGAGTGCGATGGTGGCGCTGATCGTCACGACCCAACCCCGGTTCTTCACCTGGGGCTGCCCTGTGTTGCTAGCCATCTGTCTCGATCCGCCTTCTTCTCGTTGTCCGCCCCGGACTACCCGCGCCAAGGCCACTTCGCGGTGAGGGGCGAGTGCTTTCCTCGTGGCGGAGTCCCCCGGAGCTTCGCGCCTGCTCCCAACCCCGCCGCGTCTCCCGTAGGGCATCCGGGGGTGCCGCCTCCGGCTCGCAGTCGGCACCACGCCTCCTGCGGAGGACGTGCACCTCCAGGCCATCGCCCATGCCGGGCAAACAAATGTGAGCCCCCACCGTCACCGGCGGGGGCTCACTGCGCGTCAAGCGCGGGCGATCAGCCCCCGATCTTGAAGACCTTGGTGCCGCACACCGGGCACAGGCCCGACAGCGCCGGCTTGCCGTTCTTCATCGTGATGTTCTGCGGGTTCTTGACCTCGCGCTTTGCCTTGCACTTGACGCAGTAGGCCTCGGCCACTACAGGAGCCTCCCTTCACCAGCGCGGACGTCACAGGGCCCGCCGCCCTGCGCTCGTCCCTTCGAGCAACGATGCTTCGCTGCCGGCACGGATCGGTGCCGCACGCGCGGCCGACGTTCCGACGGCCCGAAACTCGCGCGAGCATAGGCACGCTCGAACACGAGCGTCAAGCCGGTTCGCGCGCACACGGCCCGTGTTCGGCCGCGGTGGCACCTCCGGGCAGGGCCGAAGCCCCGTCGAAGGTCGAAGCCGGCGCCCCGGGCCAGGGTGCCGCCAGGGCCGCGATCCGCGCCTCGATGCGCGCGGCGAGCCGGCGCCGGTCCCGGCGCCGGCGGAGGGCGGCGAGAGATGCCCAGCCGCCGGACGCGACCAACGCCAGGCCCACGCCGGCTCGCAGCGGGCCCTCGCCGGGCTCCGTGGCGCCGGAGCGCGGGCCGGGCACGACGCCCGGAGGGCTCGCCGGACCGACCGATGCCAGCCACGACGATGCGAGCTCGTCACTCGCGCCGGCGGCGAGCCCGGGCCCGCCGGAGTCGAGGGGCAGGGCCTCACCAAGGTCGCCGAGCCGAACGAGGCTCGCGGGATCGTCGACCTGCACGATCGCACCGGTCGCGGTCAGCGCCACCCGTCCCACGGCACTCACGGCGTCGCCGATCTCGAGGAGCGGCAGGAGGGCCGCGGCGTCGCCGGTGAGCCGGAGCCCGCCGGTCGCGGTCCCGTCGTCGATGAGCAGGAGATCGCCGTCGAGGGCGACGACGAGACCCCCCACCCGCACCCGGACGCCCCCGAGACCGGGCAGCGTTGCCAGGTCCGCGTCGCTTGGCGGGGCGTCTGACGAGGGCGCCGGCTCCCCGACGAGCCGGCCGGGCCGCGGTGTCGCCCGTCCGCTGCCCTGGGGCCCGGCGGCGGCGGTGGCCGCCGCGCCGCTCACGCGGACGTCGCCGGGTCCGCGGGGCACCACGGCGAAGCGGCGATCCGTCGCGGCCGGATGCGGACGACGAACGACACCGACCACGGTGACCCCCGCGCCCTCGGGGATCGAGGCCGCCGGGATCCCGGCGCCTGCGAGGCCGGCGACGACGATCGTCCCGCCGGCCGTCCGCACCTCGGCCCTCCAGCGGTCGCCGAGGCGCTGGAGGTCGACCACGCTGCCTGCGATCCGGACGAGCTCTGCTTCGTCGGCGGATCCCGGCTCACGGGGAAGACTGCGCGGCGCAGGGACCTCCACGGTCCCGAGGATCCGCACCACGGCGGCGCGGATGCGGGGCGCCCCATAGGCGGTGCCGATCTCGCCGTCGACCAGCAGGCGGGTACCCTGACGCGGGGCCGCCTGCCCCATCGGCAGCAGGACTTCGACGGCCGCCGAAGCGTCCTGGACGATCAGGCGGCGTCCCGACGCGTCGAGCAGCGTGGCCGGGATCGTCACGACACCTTCGACCCGCACCGATCCCTTGTCGAGACGGAGGACGGCCGCGATCGGCTGAACGGCGGCGCCCTGCGGCACGGCCGGCGGCGCGGAGGGAGACGGGACCGACGAGGCCGTCGGCCGGGGCGCGGCGGTGACGACGAGGTCGACCGAATCGCGAAGCCAGAGCCGGTACCCGTCGAGGGCGCCCTTCCGGGAGGCGCGCTGGCCCACGATCCCCGTGAGCCGCAGCCGGGCGCCGCGCGGCGCCACGGTGGCCTCGATCCCGCTGGCGCGCGTCGCGCGCGCCCTGAAGGCGACGCCGGCGTCGTCAACCAGCCGCAGGACCAGGTCGCCGCTCGTCTCGCGGACGATCGGCGCATCGAGCATGCCTTCGAGGACGATCAGCCGCCCCTCGATTGCCTCGCCGAGCGACGCTGCCGGCGCCGGAAGCGGGTCGGGAAGGGCCCCGGACCCGGCGATGAACACGTCGGCGGGGGTGGCGGGCCGGACCTCGAGCTGGCCGTAGGGCTCGGCGAGCTTCCCGGTCACGCGGACCACGACCCCGCGGGACGGGCGTGGAGCGCCGTCGGGGAGCTTCACGCCGATGGCGCCCGTGGCGTCCTGGATGGCGATCAGCGACGGCAGGCCGATCCGCCCCGCCTCGGCCGTGACGACGCCCTCGACCACCACGCGTGCGCCGTCGGGGGCCATCCGGGCGGCAGCGATCGTCATCGGCGCCGTGGTGGGCGCGGGGGTCGGGGTGGGCGTCGGCGTGGGGGTCGGCGTAGGCTCCGGCGTCGGCGTGGGCTCCGGCGTCGGCTCCGGCGTCGGCGTGGGCGTCGGCGTCGGCGCCGGGACGATCACGATCGCGCCAGGGTCCGTCACGAGGACCCGGTAGCCGCCGGTCCCGGTGCCCGTCGTGTCGCGCTGGCCGAGGGGCCCCGTCACCCGGATCGTGTCGCCGCGAGCCGGGGCGGACGCATCGGCGAACGAGAGGATCACGCGCAGCGGACCCGAGCCGTCGTCGATCAGCAGGGAGATCCCGCTCGTCAGGACCGTCGGCGCGTCGGTGACGCCGCCCCCGGCCACGACCAGCCCGCCCTCGAGCGCTTCGGTTGCCCCACCGGTCGCGATCGGCAGCGGGGACGGTACGACGCCGAGTCCCATCTCGACAGGCGGACCGTCGAGCCGGATCGTCCGCTGGCTGTACCGGTCGTCGATCGTTCCGGACGCGCGAACGAGCGTGCCCGGGGCAAGCACTGCTGCGGGATCCGCCGGCAGGAGGAGCGCGATCCCCGCGGAGGGATCCTCGAGGAACCCGCCCCTGCCGTCCTCGAGGCTGCCGAGCGGCGCGGTGAGCACGCCCTCGACGACGACCCGGGCACCGTTGGCAGCTGCCCGCGCGGCAGCGACCGTGAGAACGAGTCCCGGGGTTGGCGCGGGCGTGGGCGACGGGATCGGGGTGGGCGACGGCGACGGGGTCGGGGTCGGCGTGGGCGTGGGCGTCGGCGACGGCGACGGGGTCGGGGTCGGCGACGGTGTCGGCGTGGGGCTCGGCGACGGGGTCGGGGTCGGCGACGGTGTCGGCGTGGGGGTCGGGGTCGGCGACGGTGTCGGGGGGGGGGTGGGGGGGGGCGCGGGGGGCGGCGGGGGGGTGGGGGTCGGCGAC
>JAZDPM010000163.1:0-5849 GCA_043797725.1 Chloroflexota bacterium | reverse complement strand
GCCATCCGCCAGGTGGGCCCGCACCGTCTCGAGGGCAACCCGCGCACCTTCGGGCAGGGGGTAGCCAAAGATGCCGCAGCTGATCGCCGGGAACGTGACGGTCGTCGCCCCGAGTGCATCTGCGTGGGCCAGCGACGCTCGGTAGGCCGATGCCAGGAGTTCCGGCTCTCCGCGGCGGCCACCGGCCCAGACCGGCCCGACCGCGTGGATCACCCACAGGGCAGGCAGGTCGCCGGCGATCGTCACGCCCGCGTCCCCCGTGGGGCAGTGGCGCCTTTCACCGTACCGCGAGCGCAAGTCGGCCAGGATCGCCGGGCCGCCCGCGCGGTGGATGGCACCGTCGACGCCACCGCCCGGGATCAGGTGGCTGTTGGCGGCGTTGACGAGGGCGTCGGTCGGAATCAGCGTGATGTCGCCGCGAACGACCTCCAGGACGCGGCCGCCGACGTTCATCTCACGCATGCGGCCCTGCCAAGGTGCCCCGGCGGCATCTTCCGCCTCGTAGGCCCCCCGGGAGATCGGGGGCGCCCCTTGATGAGCGGAGTTCACTACTCGACCTCATCGCCGTCCTCCTCGTCCGTATCGTCGGGTCCTGCGAACTCGATGGTGACGCGCGCGAGTTCGCCGTACTCGTCGATCTCTCCGTAGACCGGGAACGTGCCGTCGCCGCCGAAGCGCCCGAGCAGGATCACGGGTTTCCCGGCGAGGTACGAGGCCGGCTCGTCGGGAGCGCCGATGATGGACTCGTAGTCGATGCCCGGCGTGCCTTCCCTGGCGCGCGGCAGGCAATATGCCGGGTCGCCGAGGAGGAGCGTGCCGCTGTCCACCTCGACCACCCCGAGGAAGCGACGCTCGAGGGCGGGCTCGACATCCATCCGCTCAGCCTCCGCTGGTCGTTGGCTCGTGGAGCTCAATCGTAGTCGCCGGGTCGCCGGCCTCCTGCGGTCGATCCCGATCTTGCGCTGCTGCAGGAAGAGAGCGTGTCGGATCACCGATGCGCGAGAATGGGCGCTGTCCTGCAGTCGCACACCCCGTGGAGTCGCCGATGCCTCGAACGACGATTGCCGGCGCCGTCGCCGAGGAGCTTGCCGAGCACCGGGCGATGAGCGCCCAGGAGCTTGGTCGCATCATGGCCGCGCGCGGACTGACTCGCGCCCGGAACCCGACCCAGGCGGTGACCCGGGCACTCGCCGTGAATCCGGACTTCCGTCGCCTCGGCGACGATCGCTGGGTCGTCCTCGCGCGACTTCTCAAGGGCGCGACGCTGACCCACCGGCTGACCGCGTCCGAGGCGGAGTCCAACGCCCTCGCGCTCGTGCCGGATCTGGCCCCGCTGGCCAGCCTGGTGCACGCCGGGCTCCTGGCGCCCGATGGCCAGCTCCTCTCCTTCCTGTGGGACGCCGACGCACGCGACGCGACCGGCCTCGACACGGACGTGGCGCTCGAAGGCCCCGACGGCTGGCTGCCCGACACGCCGGGGACGCTCCTCCACGTCCGTCTGACGGGCTCGCTGCTGCGGGTTGCCCCGGGCCCCGATCCGAAGCCCGCGTCCAAGCTCACGGTCCGACGCCTCGTCGAGGCCTGCCGGGCGCGTCTGCCCGCCCAAGCCGACCAGGACTGGTTCGCAGTCCCCCATGTCTTGTCGCTCGAGGAGTTCGTGCTCGAGACCCTCGTCGACGAGCCGGGCCTCCTGGCGCAGCCGCTGCCGCCGCTCGGTGAAGCGTTGACGGCCGCCGGCCTGGAGGTGCACGGCGGCCTGGTCGGCCCGGCGGGGACGGACTGGGAGCGGGTGGACGACGTCCTGGCGTACGACGACGACTGGGACGACCTCCCGATCGATGACATCGAGATCGATGACGAATCCGACGGCATGACCGACGCGGAGAGCGAGAAGCGGATGGCCGAGGTCTTCGGTCTCGACGAAGACGAGGTCGAGGGCCTTCGAATCGTTCTGGGTGCCTACGAGCTCAGCAAGCGGGTCGGCGGGATCGAGGATGCGGGGACCAACGCCTCGCTGGCGAAGATGTTCGCGTTCCCGGGCATCGCCAGGATGCTCAGCCTGAGCGCGTGGCGCGATCCCGACCTGGACGCCTTCGTGGCGCCGATCGCGCGTGCCGCCAGCGGGCCCGATGCCGCGGGTCCGCGCCTCGTCCTCGGTGCCCTGGCCGAGGCTCGCGACGACGTCGCTGCCGCTGAACGAGCGTTCCGGTCGGCCGTCGATGCCGATCCGGGCCACCCCTTCGCCCTCGTCGAGGTCGCCCGATACGAGATCGACCGGGGTCAGTACGCGGATGCGCTGCGCCACCTTCGCCGGGCCGGTGTCCCGCCCGACGACCCAGAACGGGCCTGGCTGGAGACCCTCGTCGCGCCGGCCGGCCCGAAGGTCGGTCGAAACGAGCCCTGTCCCTGCGGATCCGGGCGCAAGTTCAAGGTCTGTCACATGAGCAAGCCCGCGATGCAGGCGGCCGTCGAGCCGGCGACGATGCTGCTCCACAAGCTCGGCGTGTGGCTGACGCAACCGGACGTCGAGCTGATCGAGGCCGCGGTGTCGCGCGCGGCCTGCGGCGACGGAGACGATGCGGCCGCTGCGGCCGGGCCACTCGTGGCCGACGTGGTCCTCTTCGACCGTGGGCAGCTGGAGCGGTTCCTTGACGTCAGGGGTGCCCTGCTGCCCGAGGCGGAACGGACGCTCGGTCGCACCTGGCTGGCCAGCCGCCGCTCGCTCCACGAAGTCCAGTCGGTCAGTCCGGGGAACGGCCTCACCGTCCGGGACCTGCGATCGGACGGTGGCCCGGTCGATGTCCCGGATCGCTCCCTGTCGCGCCAGCTCCAGCCGCTCGACCTCATCTGCATGCGCCTCCTCCCGGACGGGTCGGGCGGTGTCGTCGCCACCGACGGCATCGGCGTGCCACGGCTGCAGCGTCGGCACGTCCTCGACCTGCTGGAGGCGGGCGACGGTCTCGATCTCCTGCGCTGGGTCACGGCGCCTCCTGCGAGGCCGCGTCTCCAGAACACCGAGGGCGAGCCGCTCCGGCTCGTGACCGTCGAATACCGCGTCCCCGACCCGCCCGCCGCGATGGTCGCTCTCGGTCGGAAGCTGCGAGCCGAGGATGACGGACGCTTCGTCGAGACCGTCACCCGTCGCGGCGAGGACTGGATCCGCGGCTCGATCACGATCGAGGACGACCGGGCCACGATCGATGCCAATTCGACGAAGCGGGCCGCGAGGCTGGAGCGGACGCTCCTCAGGGCGGCCCCCGGGGCCACGCTCATCCGGCGAGAGGAACGGGCCATCGACGAGGCCGTCGCCGAGGCGCACGCCGGGCCGGGCCGGGCGGAGGCACGCGATCGACCGGGCGGGTCGGAGGCGCTCGATCCGGCTGAGCATCCGGAGGTCGCCCGGGCGCTCGACGAGTTCATCAGGCGCCTGGAGGTGGGCTGGGTGGACGAGCCCATCCCGGCCCTCGGCGGGCTCACGCCGCGCCAGGCACTCGCCGACGACGCGGTGCGGCCCGAGTTCGAGGCACTCCTCGACGACATGACATGGGAGCACCGCCGGGCGGGTGGGCCCGGACTGATGGACCCGGATCGGCTGCGGACGCTGCTCGGCATGACGGCGGGCGGATAGGGCGCAGGTCCAGCGCGCGGCGGCTCGTCGCTGCGGGGTTCGCGCTGTGACCACCCGGTCGAGGGATGGTCCGCGGCGAGTCGGGGAATCGTCGAGCCGGGGTCAGGACGAGCGCGCGTCGCTCGGGCGCGCTCAGCTTGGGTCGACCGAGGAGGAGGTGACGACCGACCGCGGTGCGCCCATTACCCTCCCGAACGGGTGGTAACAAGCCAGCCAGAGGTGGAGGAGGACAGCCCGCCGGCATACCGGAGCCTGGGCCCGCGGCATGTCGCGCCGCCGCCGAGGTCACCCGGGGAGCAGATCGATCGCGTCCCGGTGGCCGGCGTGATCCTGGTCCGACCGATCGAGCGACGCATAGAGCGGCCCGGTGTCGAGGATCAGCGCCACGGGCGGGGTTCGGGCCGGACGTCCCCGGTCAGGCCGGAAGCTGCACGCTCGCTACGACAAGCCCTCGACGCCATAAGGGCGGATCAGTGCTGCGACCGAGCCCGGTCCGGGCGGCCGTGCCTGTCATCAGGTCCGCGCGCCCCCGGCTGCTGGTCCGCGGGCCGCCGAACGTTCGGAGCCCGGCGCCAAGGCGCCAGAGGAGGCGTTCCTTCGGCCGCGGCTCGATGCTCGCGCAAGGCGGTTCGGCGTCTGCGGTGAAGGGGGTCTGGAGCGGGAGACGAAGATGCGATCCCATGCCGCACGAGGTGGCACGAGACCATGCGAGGATCGGTACATGAGGCCGCATTCGCCGTGCTCAGGAGTCATGCCGTGAGGTGGTTCCGCCGGGCTCCCCGGCCCGACACGACGCCCACCGCCCGCGCCCACCCGGACGAGGACGATCAGGACGACGAGGACGCGCTGCTCGCCCTTGCCGACGTCGACCTCGCCGAGCCGGGCGACGACGTCTTCGTCTGCACGACCTGCGGCCGGACCGACCTGCCGCCCGCAGGCGACTGGGATCCGCCGATCTGCTCCGAGTGCGACGCCGCCATCAACTTCGACGCCCTCCTGGAATCCGGGCACTACGACGACCGCTGACGCGCATCCATCGCTGACGCGCATCCATCGCGTGCCAATCGAGGTGGCACGCCGTGGGAGCAGATTGGCCGCATGGACGTGTACCGGCGTCTAGTCAACCGGGATCTCCCCTGGGCCGAGCGGACCTGCACCACGAAGGTCGCGTTCGGAACCCGGGCGGAGGCGACGGCGCTTGCGCGGCACGGCCGGCGGTCGTCCGGGTCGCTGCACCCGTATCGCTGCCCGCTTGCGGACCACTGGCACCTCGGTCACCGAAGGCGGCGCCACCCCGCCATCGACGCTGCCGAGATCCCATCCACGCCTCCGCCGCGGGCGTCGGGTGCCGGCAGCCCGGGCTGGCTGAGCCGCGAGTGGTGGCTCATCCGCGGGTCGCGACCGTTCCGGCCTCCCCGTGGCGACCGATCGTGGCGCGAGGCATGGGCGCCGGCGTGACGAGGTGACCTCCGGCCCGCGCCGAGGGGCGGTGCGGCCGAATACCCTCCCTGATCCTCGCCGCGAACCCGGGCGACGGCGTTGCCGTTCGTCTCACGCGTGATACACTTGCGCCATGGCAGACGTGACGATCCGCGAGCTCCGCAATCACGGGCGGGAGGTGGTCGACCGCGTCCTCGCCGGCGAGCTCCTCGTCGTCACGCGCGACGGGAGGCCGGTCGCCGAACTGCGGCCGCTCCGGACCGCCCGGCACTCCGCGGCACAGCTCCTCCAGCGCTGGCGGCGCCTCCCGGTCATCGACGAGCGCGCCCTGCGGGCCGACGTCGACGCGGCGCTCGATCCCCGCCTGTGACGCGTGCCGCGGTCGGCCTCCTCGACACCAGCACCCTGATCCTGCTGCCTCGCCTCCGTGATCCGGTGGTGCTGCCTGAGCAGCCGCTCGTCAGCGCGGTGACCCTCGCCGAGCTGGCCGTGGGCCCCCTCGTCGCCCGCGACGAGGATGAGCGCGCCGCTCGCCTGGCGCACGTGCAGCAGGCCGAGGCCGACTTCGACCCGCTCCCGTTCGATGCTGCCGCGGCCCGGGCCTTCGGGCGAGTCGCCGCATCGCTGCGTCGATCCGGGCGCAAACCTGCCGCCCGCGCCTACGACGCGATGATCGCCGCGATCGCCGTCGCCAACGGGCTCCCGCTGTACACCTGCAACCCGGACGACTTCGCCGGGATCGAGGGGCTGGACGTCGTCGCGGTGGAGCACCCCGACGAGG
>JAZDPM010000157.1:0-2516 GCA_043797725.1 Chloroflexota bacterium | reverse complement strand
GAGCTGGAGCGCCCGGCAGGCGACCTCCTGGCCGCCCTCCACGAGGCGATGGGCGGGCCGGCGAACCTGGCGACGCTGGAGCCCGGCGGGACGGTGACGTTCCACGCCGGCAATGCCGAGAACTCCGTCTTCGCCTTTGGCTTGGGCCGCCTGCGGCTCCTCTCGACGGGTGTCTACTCACTCGACCGGTCGCTCTTCCGGCTCGTCGCGCCCGGTGGGCGGGAGCGGCGCCTCGTCTCGCGGGGGCGCTCGGCGACGCTCTGAGATCGCACCGCGCCGAGGACAGGGGCCCGGGCCGACGACATCGCACCGGGCCGCATATTGACATCGGTCCGACCCGGTCGATACTGGCTGGCGGGGACGACGCGGAGGGCTCCACGTGGCGGATCTCGCGGCAGTGGGCAGCGATGTATCCGGGCGCCCCACGGCGACCCTCCCGAAGCTCCAGCTGGTGCGCCTCTCCCTCTACTGGCTCGGCCTCACGGCGGTGATGGGCGGGATCTCCGGGATCCTGGGCGGGCGTCTCCAGTACGAGGGGCTCGTCCCGGCCGGCACCGAGGGCGACGCCCTCTTCCGGATGACCGCCCTCGGGGCCGTGGTCGCGATGCTGGTCCAGCCGACGGTGGGGACGATCAGCGACTACACGGTCTCGCGCTGGGGCCGGCGCAAGCCGTACATCGTCATCGGGACGCTGCTGGACCTCGTCTTCCTGCTCGGCATCGCCTCCTCCAACACCGTGCTGGCCATCGCCGTCTTCATCGTCCTGCTCCAGGTCAGCTCGAACTTCGCCCAGGGCCCGTTCCAGGGGTACGTGCCCGACCTCGTGCCGGCCCACCAGGTGGGACTGGCGTCGTCCCTCGTGGGCCTCTTCAGCGTCCTGGGCAACGTGGCCGGGTTCGGCATCGCCGCCCTGGCCGTCGCCCTCGTGGCCACCCTGCCGTCGGCGTTCCTGATCGCGACGATGGCCCTCGGCATCCTCGAGGTCGCGACGATGATCAGCGTCGTCGTCCGCGTCGACGACGGGAAGGCGCCGCGCGACCGCGCCGGTCGCACCTGGCTCGCCGTCGCCCGCGAGGCCTGGGGCACCGACATCCTTCGCGAGCGGAGCTTCCTCTTCCTGGTCGGCTCGCGCTTCTTCGTCCTCATGGGCGCCGGCGTCCTCGTCAACGGCGCGGTCTTCTTCCTCGGCCAGAGCCTGGGCCTCGACAGCACCGCCGCTGGCGTCGCCCTGCTCGCGGTGCTGGCGGTCGTGACGGCCGGCAACGTGGTGGCGGTCGTGCCCGCGGCTCGCATCTCCGACCGGATCGGGCGCAAGCCGGTCATCTACGTCGCCTGCGCCCTCGGGGCCGCCGGCCTGGCGATCGTCGCCGTCTCGCCGGACATCCCGCCGGCCCTGGTCGGAGTGGCCTTCTTCGCCATCGGCAGCGGGGCCTTCCTCGCCGTCGACTGGGCGCTCATGACCGACATCATCCCGAAGGCGGCCTCGGGGCGGTACATGGGGATCAGCAACGTGGCCACGGCGTCGTCCGGGATCGTGGCCATCGCGGTCGCCCTGGGGCTCGTGATGGACACCGTGAACGCATCGGCCGGGTACGGGACCGGTCCGCGCGCAGCGCTCGTCGTCGGGATCGCCTGCTACGGGATCGGGGCGCTTCTCCTGCGCCCGGTCCGCGAGCGGCGCGTCGAGCTGGGGCCGGCCGATCCCGCGGACGCCGCCGCCATGTCTACGCCGGCGTGAGGCCGAAGGCGCGGCGGAAGCGGGTCGCGAGCCCGCGGGGCCGCCGCATGTCGACCAGCCAGCAGCGCCCCCACGCGACCCAGGTGGCCGGTCGGAGGTAGCGGAGCGGATCCGGGTCCCGCCAGAGCCACGGGACGAGGCACCAGAAGAGGACCAGGTAGTCGACGCGCGCCGGGCGGGGGAAGGCGAATACGACCTGCAGCTGGACGAGCGTGGCGTTCAGCGTGAGCAGGGAGAGGGCGACCGCGACCGCGACGAGGCCGACGCCCCAGGCGCGTCCCCGCGGCGCGAGCAGGGGCAGGAAGACAAGCGGGACCCATTTGAGCGCCGTCGCAAGGGCCCACAGGAAGCCGGCCGTCCGCGGCGCGGTGAACTGGGCGGCCCAGATCATGTAGACGAGGAGGAGGTTGATGTTGCCGGTGTCGAGGTTGGCGATGAAGGAGAAGCCGAGGAGGAGGACCGCGATCCCGGTGGCGAGGGGCCGGAGCCGGTAGGCCCACCCGATCGTCCACAGGAGGAGGACGACGTTGGCCGCCCGCCAGGTGAACCAGGCGACGTCCCACGGGAGGAGGGCCCAGGGCACGAACCCGGGGAGGAGCCACGGCGCGTAGACGTAGGGCATGAAGGGCCCGACCGGGTGGTACGGGTCGCCGCCGTTGAGCCAGATCCGGACGGCCGCCCAGTAGGCGCGCGCATCGGCGCCGGCCAGCTCGCCGCGGGCGAAGAGCGAGGCGATGCCGATACCGCCGGCGATCCCGAGCAGGAGGATGGCGGCGAC
>JAZDPM010000128.1:0-3713 GCA_043797725.1 Chloroflexota bacterium | reverse complement strand
GCGCTCCTCGTGCCCGTCGGCATGGGGTACGCGGAGGCGGCCGGCCTGCCCGCGATCGCCGGCCTCTACGCCACGATCGGCGCGCTCGCCGCGTACTTCGTGGTCGGCCCGTCGCGGATCCTCGTCTTCGGGCCCGATTCTGCGCTCCTGCCGCTCGTCGCGGCGGCCGTGGTCCCGCTCGCCGGTGGGGATCCCGGCCGGGCGATCGCCCTCGCGGCCACGCTTGCCATCATGTCCGGGGTCCTGTGCCTGGGCGCGGCGGTCGCCCGTCTCGGCTTCGTCACCGACCTGCTCTCGCGGCCGATCCGGGTCGGCTACATGAACGGGATCGCCCTCACGATCCTCGTCGGCCAGCTCCCGAAGCTGCTGGGCTTCTCGGTGACCTCGAACGACGTGGCGGGCGGGATCGTGGGGTTCGGGCACGGCATCGCCGACGGACGGACGGTCCTGCCGGCCCTGGTCATCGGGGGCGCCAGCCTGGCCCTGATCCTCGGCCTGCGGCGGGTCTCGCGCCGGATCCCCGGGGTCCTCATCGCCGTCGTCGCAGCGGGCCTCGTGGTCGCCGCATTCGGCCTCTCGGCTGAGCTGAAGGTCGTCGGCGAGGTGCCCCGCGGCCTGCCGGCGATCGGGATCCCGGCGGTCTCGTGGTCCGACCTGCTGGCGCTCTTCCCGGCGGCCCTCGGGATCACCCTCGTCTCGTTCGCCGACACGAGCGTCATCTCGCACGCGTTCGCCGCGCGCCGCGGGGAGCGGGTCGACGCCGACCGCGAGCTGGCCGCCCTCGGGGTGGTGAACGTCGCGGCCGGGCTGGTCGGCGGGTTCGCCTCGAGCGGGAGCGCTACGCGCACGCCGGTCGCCGAGCAGGCGGGCTCCCGCACGCAGGTCACCGGTCTCGTCGGCGCCGGGGCGATCCTCCTGCTGCTGGTCGTCGTGCCCGGCCTGCTGGCGCCCGTGCCGACCGCCGCGCTGGCGGCCGTCGTCGTGTCGGCGGCGCTCAGCCTCTTCGACGTCGAAGGCCTGCGCCGGCTCTGGCGCCAGCGGCGGTCGGAGCTTGGCCTTGCCCTCGTGGCCTTCCTGGCGGTGACCCTCTTCGGCGCGCTGCCGGGGATCGCGTTCGCCGTCGGGCTGTCGCTGCTCGACTTCATCCGGCACGCCTGGCGGCCCCACGACGCCGTCCTGGGCCGCGTGACCAACTACAAGGGCTACCACGACATCGAGCGCCACCCCGACGCGCGCCTGGTGCCCGGCCTGATCCTCTATCGCTGGGATGCGCCGCTCTTCTTCGCCAACGCCGACCTGTTCCGCGAGCACGTCCTCGACATCGTCGACCACGCGCCGCCGCCTGTCCGCTGGCTGGCAGTGACCTCCGAGCCGGTGACCGACATCGACACCACCGCAGCGGACATGCTCGACGAGCTGATCACCGAGCTCGCTCGGCGCAGCGTGGAGCTCCACTTCGCGGACATGAAGGGCCACGTGAAGGATCGCCTGCGGACCTACGGGCTCTTCGACCGCCTGGGCGCCGGTCGGTTCCACCCGACGGTGGGCAGGGTCGTGAAGGACTACCTGGCCCGCCACCCCGACGTCGCGTGGCGCGACTGGGAGGACGAGCCGGAGCCGCCGCCGTCGACGCCGTCCGCGCAGTCGACACCGTCCGCGCCGCCGATGCCCGGCCCGCCTCCCGACCAGCCGCCGGCGGGCGGCGGCGTCCGCGACGGGGGACCCCTCAGGCCACCCGGCTGAGCCGGGCGAGCCAGGCGGCGACGCTCCCGGCCGGGAGTCGGGTCTCCAGCGTCTCGGCGACGATCCTCTCGACGCGCCAGCCGGCGGCCGCCCGGAAGGCTGCCCGCAGCTCGCGCCGCGTGATCCGGCGCGGGCCGAAGCCGAACGGGTTCCGGTCGCTCCAGCAGAGGACGAAGGCGTGCCCGCCCGGCCGGACCGCGGCCGCGAGGCTGGCCGCGTAGCGCGGCCGATCCTCGTCGCCGAGCGTGTGGAAGAGCCCGACGTCGAGCGCGACGTCGAACGTGCGCCCGAGCGCGGCGAGGTCCAGGGCGTCGTGGACGAGGAAGTCCGCCGTCAGCTCCCGCGCCTCGGCCTTCGCCGCGGCCCGCCTGATCGCCTCGGCCGCGAGGTCCACCCCCACGACCCGGTGGCCGCGCCCGGCGAGGAGGAGCGCGTGCTCGCCGGTCCCGCATCCGGCGTCGAGGACCGTGGTGCCGCATCCCGGGGGCCCGAACGCGCCCGCGGGCCCGAACGCGCCCGCGGGCCCGAACGCACCCGCGGGCCCGAACGCACCGGCGTCGAGCAGGCGCAGCACCGCTGCCTGCGGCCGCCCGAGGTCCCACGTGGGGGTGCCGCCGTCCGCGTACGCGGTGTCGAGCCAGGACATGATCGGGGGCGGTCGCCGGGCCTTGGGCGCCCGGTCAGGCGCGGGCCCGGATTGCCCGGTCTCCGATCTCCGGGGCATGGTCAAGCCACGGCCAGGCTGTCCCCGCGCGCGGTGCCGGGGCGCTCGGCGAACCGCCGGGCGGCGCACAAGGAATGGCCCCGATCGAAGGGATCTGCGGCTTCGGGAGCTCGCACGAGCCGATCGTCGAGAGGAGCGCGAGGCCGAGGAACGGCCCGCTGGCCCGGCGCGCGAGCTGTCGGAGGGAGCGCATGCACGGAGAGTACCCGCCCGGTGGCCGCTCATCCACCCCGACCGAGGCCTCCCTGACCGGTTCGGACGGCCCCCCGCCGCGGGCAGATTGGCACGCGCCACCTCGTTCCGCGGGCCGGTATCGTGGCCGCGACGTCCGTCCGTCCCGCGGTCGCCGTCATATCACGCAGGTCGGAGAGACGCGATGGGCAGCCCGAACGGAGCGACCAGGCCGGTGACGAACGGGTACCGGGGGCTCGATCGACCGGTCGGGGTGCCGGACCTCGTGCGTTGGGTCGACGAGATCGCCGCCCTCGCCACGCCCGACCGCGTCCACTGGTGCGACGGCTCCGACGAGGAGTACACGGCCCTCTGCGACGAGCTGGTCGCCGCCGGCACGTTCACCCGCCTCTCCCCCGAGAAGCGGCCGAACAGCTTCCTCGCCCGCTCCGACCCGAGCGACGTCGCCCGGGTCGAGGATCGCACCTTCATCTGCTCGCGGGAGGCGGCCGACGCCGGGCCGACGAACAACTGGCGCGATCCCGACGAGATGCGGGCGACCCTCACGGACCTCTTCCGCGGCTCCATGCGGGGCCGGACGATGTACGCCATCCCGTTCTCCATGGGCCCGCTCGGCTCGAGGATCTCCCGACTTGGAGTCCAGATTACGGACTCCGCCTACGTCGTGGTCAACATGCGGATCATGACCCGGATGGGCGCGCCGGCCCTCGAGGCGATCCGGGACGCCGGCGACTTCGTGCCCTGCCTCCACTCCGTCGGCGCGCCGCTTGCCCCGGACGACGTCGACGTCCCCTGGCCCTGCGACGCCGAGACCAAGTACATCGTCCACTTCCCGGAGACCCGCGAGATCTGGTCGTACGGGTCCGGCTACGGCGGCAACGCCCTCCTCGGCAAGAAGTGCTACGCGCTGCGTATCGCCTCGGCGATCGCCCGCGACGAGGGCTGGCTGGCCGAGCACATGATGATCATCAAGGTGACCGCGCCCGACGGGCGGCGGAAGTACTTCGCCGGCGCCTTCCCCTCGGCCTGCGGCAAGACCAACCTGGCGATGCTC
>JAZDPM010000123.1:0-5376 GCA_043797725.1 Chloroflexota bacterium | reverse complement strand
ACGAAGTCGGCGATGATCTCGATCGTGCCGTAGACGGCCCGCCCGATCCGGCAGGTGAGGCCCACGATCTTCCCGGTCCGGTTCCGGATCGCGCTGATCCGGTGGAGCGTCCGCTCGATCCCGGCCCGGTTGTCGTCCCCGAACAGGCCGATCGTGTCCACCACCTGGGCGATGTCCGCCTCGGTTATCTCGCGATCGAGCAGGGTCACCTCGCTCTCCGGGAAGCGGGCCTCGGGCCGGCGGCCCAGGTCCATGACGACCTCGATGAGGTCGGACCGCTCCGGCAGGGCGTGGATCGCCGCGACGATCTCCGGCGGCAGCGCGGCCAGGAGGGCGTCAAGGTCGTCGATCGATTCGTGGAAGCGGTGGTCGGCCACGGGCGGTCCTCTCAGCGGACGGCCGGCACCAGGGCCGGCTGGGCAACGCGAACGAGCGTCTCCTTCATCAGGAGCGTGATGGTGGCGATCGTCCCGAACCCCTCCTCCTCGAGCCGGTGCTCCAGGGGTGATTCGTAGGTGCGGACCGGAGCGATGACGCCGTGGTCGTAGCGGTGGTCGCGGCGCTCGGCGCGGGCCGCGATCACGCCGAGCCCGAAGCGCACCAGCGGCGCCGCGTCGGCGCCGGGCCGGACGAGGACACGCAGGTAGTGGGGCTGGTCCTCCTTCGCCACGCCGACCTGGACGAAGCCGACCGCGGCCGTCTCGTCGGCAGCGCCCTCGGCGGCTTCCTGGAGGAACGATTCGACGTCGGCGAAGCGGAGGATGGGCGTCAGGCTGGAGCGCGGCATCAGCGAGCCGCTGCCGTGGAGCTCCCAGTCGGCGATCCGGCTCATCTCCAGGCGCTGGACCGGGGCGGGCGTGACCGCGCCGTACAGGCGGAACAGGGCGACCGCGTCCGCCTGGCAGACGGGGCGGATGCCGAGGCGGCCGGCCTCCTCCTCCGTGAGCGGCGCCGGGAGGGGACGTTCGGCGGGCCGGAAGCAGATCAGCTCGGCGCCGTAGCGCGCGAAGCCGGCCTGCATGAAGAGCTCCACGTTGCCGTCCGCGTCGGCGCAGGCGACGTGGAACCGGGTGGCGCCCCGCTTGGCTACATCGCGCAGGCACGCCTGCACGAGCTGGTAGCGGATGTCGCCGGCGTCGCCGTGCCCGATGGCGTCGAGCTCCACGATCGTCCACTCGTCGCGGTGACCGTCGCGCTCCACGCGCAGGAGGCCCGCCAAGTGGCCGTCCTGCTCGTGGACGTAGAGGAGGTCGTGCGGACGGAAGGCGCCCAGGGGCAGGCGGAAGAGAGTGAAGACCCCGATCGGCGGCCCCGCCAGCGGGAGGCCCAGCGAGCGCGCACCCGAGTCGCGGCCCTGGGCCAGGCGCGACAGCTCCCCAAGGGCGGACAGGTCCGTCAGCCGAGCGGCCCGGACCTTGCCCGCGCGGGCCGGGGGCTGGCCCGACCTGCCGGTCACGCGCCGGCCCTCGTGCGGCGGAGCGGATGGGGACGGCGGCCGGCACCTTCGCCGGGGTCCGCGTGCTCGGCGGCCATCGTTGCCACCAGGCGGTGGAAGCGGGTCTCCCCGGCCAGCTCCGGGTGGAACGCGGTCGCGATGACGTTCGCCTCGCGCACGGCCACGATCCGGCCGTCGTCCAGGCGGGCCAGGACGTCCACGTCGGGGCCCACCTCCTCGATGATCGGGGCCCGGATGAAGATGGCATGCACCGGGCGATCGCCCAGGATGGGGACCTCGAGGTCGGCCTCGAACGAGTCGAGCTGGCGGCCGAAGGCGTTCCGCTGCACGACCACGTCGAGGAGCGGCAGGACCGGCTCCTCGCCGCCGGCGATCGCCTTCGAGAGGACGATCATGCCGGCGCACGTCCCGAAGATCGGCGCACCCGAGCGGGCAAGGTCCAGGATCGGCCCCGCCAGCCCCCAGCGCCGGATGAGACGGCTCAGCGTCGTGCTCTCGCCGCCGGGCAGGATCAGCCCCCAGACGTCGACGAGGTCCTCCGGAAGGCGCACCTCCACGCCCTCGACGCCGATCGCGGCGAGCGTGGCTACGTGTTCGCGGAAGGCGCCCTGCAGGGCCAGCACGCCGATCCTCACCGGGCCCTTTCCGCGCGTCCTGCGCGCCGGGTCGTCGCTACCAGCCCCGCACCGCGAGGCGCTCGCCCTCGGGGATCGCCTCGAGGGCGATGCCCCGCATCGGGGCGCCCAGGCCCTTGCTGACCTCGGCCAGGATCTTGGGGTTGTCGTAGTGGGTCGTGGCCTGGACGATCGCGTTGGCCGTCCGGGCCGGGTCCTGGGCCTTGAAGATGCCGGAGCCCACGAAGACGCCGTCGGCGCCCAGCTGCATCGCGAGGGCCGCGTCCGCCGGCGTGGCGATCCCGCCGGCCACGAAGTTGACGACCGGCAGGGTGCCGGCGGCGGCGACCTCGCGGACCAGCTCGAGCGGCGCCCGCAGCTCCTTGGCCGCCACGAACAGCTCGTCCTCGCGCAGGGAGGAGAGCCGGCGCAGCTCGGCGTTGACGGTCCGGATGTGGCGGACGGCCTCCACGATGTTGCCGGACCCGGCCTCGCCCTTGGTGCGGATCATCGCGGCCCCCTCGGAGATCCGCCGCAGCGCCTCGCCGAGATCACGGCAGCCGCACACGAACGGCACCCGAAAGGCGTGCTTGGCGATGTGGTTCTCCTCGTCGGCGGGCGTGAGGACCTCGGACTCGTCGATGTAGTCGACGCCGAGCGCCTCGAGGATCTGGGCCTCCACGAAATGGCCGATCCGGGCCTTGGCCATGACCGGGATGCTGACGGCCGCCATGATCCCCTCGATCAGGGTCGGGTCGCTCATCCGGGCCACGCCGCCGGCCGCCCGGATGTCGGCCGGGACGCGCTCGAGGGCCATGACGGCCACGGCGCCGGCATCCTCGGCGATCTTCGCGTGCTCGGGGGTGACGACGTCCATGATGACGCCGCCCTTGAGCATCTGGGCCAGCCCCTTCTTGGTCGCCCAGGTGGAGGTCTCGACGGTCATCTGCCTCTGGGTTCCCTGGTCCATCCGGCGGGGTTGCTCGGAGCGGCCGACCGCGGGGTCATGCCCGTCCGGGTCGCACCGTCGCCCGCGCACGTGAGCCGAGTATAGCGGAGGGGTCGGCGGGGCCCGCGAGGACGCGCGGCGTCGGCTGACGCCCGCGAGGCGCCGCCCGCTCCAGCACACGATCAGGCTGAACGGACCACTCGTCGTCGTGCCAGTCCGCCGCGACGGCGTCGATGTCGAGCTCGTCGCGATCCGTGCTGCGGTGTCGGGGTGGTCCGGGCTCTCCTGGCGACCGACCTAGAGGCGCTCAGCTGCCAGGTGATCGAGGGCCCTCGCGAGCGCCGCCTCCTGCGCCGGCGTCAGGCGGTCCTCGAGGACCGGGATGTACAGCTCCTCCTCGGCCAGGTGGGTCTTGAGGAGGGCGTACAGCCGCAGCAGGACGCGCCGCAGGCCCAGCACTGCACCCCGATCCGCGTGGGCCTCCGGATGATCCGCGAACTCGCCGAGGGCCGCCACGAGGCGCCGAATCTCGTCGTGCTCGCCGGCCATCGGGGCGATGGTTCGCCGATCGGCCATGAGGCGCTCGAGCGTGGGGTAGACGGCGGTCTCCACCGCGTCCATATGGGGGATCAGCTGGCTGATCAGGCCGTGATGGAGCTCTCGCAACTCCGGCAGCCGTTCCGTCATCTGGGCGGTGTCCAGGCAGTCGCTGTTCATGCAATCCGCCAGGACGTTCAGCCGGTTCACGTAGTGCCACAGTCGCTCGTGGTGCTCGTGTGACACCTGGGGCAACGTCCGCATGACAAGCCTCCCTCGGTTTGGTTCCCGAGCCACGGTACGCCGGGCGTGGCCCCTTGTCGCGGGCCGAACCTCCGGAAGTGCCGGGCTCGTCACCCGGACGAGCGCGCAGTGGCGGCGCGCTGGCGGGCGTCGCCCTCATTACGGCTGAGCGTGCCGGCGCTCCGATCGAGTCCCGACTCCTCACCGCGACGCGCAGGCTTGCCGGACGCTCGTCAAGCGGGCGCTGTTCGTCGAGATGTGCGGCCACCTGATCGGCGACCAGCCGAGCCTTTGTCTCGCCGCGTGAAGACGCCTCGAGGTGTGGCGGGCAGTGCGGGTCCCGACGGCGGTCACCAGGGGGCGGCGACGAGCGCGAGCGCAACCAGGACGCCAACGAGCAGGCCCGCCGATGCCTCGGCGACGAAGGAGTGGCTGAACGCCTCCGGGATGAGTTCGGTCGAGGCCAGCACGACCATCGCCCCGGCCGCGATCGCGGCGGCAACCCCCGGCGGAAGCACGTTGCCGACCGCCACGATCGCGAGGAGCGCCCCCAGCGGCTCTCCCATCCCCGAGGCGAGCGCGGTGAGGGCGCACCGCCCGGGGCGCACACCCGCGCGGCGAAGCGGCTCGGCAACGGCCAGGCCCTCGGGGATGTTGTGGAGCGCGATCGCGAGCGCGACGCCGGTCCCGACCGAGCCTCCGAGATCGCCGAAGGTCGCGACGACTGCCAGTCCCTCGACGATGTTGTGGAGCGTCACGACGAGCGCGATGCGCACGCCGCGACCCAGGCGGTCGCGGCGTGCGCGGCGTCCCCACGTGCTGGCGGCCCGCAGGGCAAGCACGGCGCCACCGCCCGCCATCGCCGCGGCGATCGTCACGGCGTTCCGGGGATCCATCCCCACGAGCAGGGCGCCGCCGCTCACGGCCAGCATGACCCCGGCCGCAAAGCCGAGCACGGCATCAAACACCCGGTGGGAGATCTGGCGCCCGAGCAGCACGGGGAGCCCTCCGAGGCCGGTCGCCAGCCCGGCAAGGAGGCTTGCAAGCATTCCCTGGGCGAGCAGGCTCACGACAGGTCCCTCACCACCGATCCGTGCCGTCCGACGGCCATCGAGCCTCCTCGCGCGCCGGGGGCAGGGCCACGATGCCCCGTGGGCGCACTCGGTGGCAAGGGCCGGTCGGACCTGGAACTCCTCCGCGCGCGCCGCCCGGCGATGCCGGCGCGAAGACATGACGTTCGGCCCTTGTGCCCACGGCTACCATGTAGGTGCTATTAGCATATGAATGCCGACCATCGGCACGGCCACCACCATGACCAACATGGCTGGGTTCGCCCGGGCGGCCGGCGCGGGCGCTGGCTGGAGCCGTTCCTCCTGCTCCTCGTGGGCGAGGGCGAGACGCACGGCTACGCCCTCATCGGGCGCCTGAACGCGCTCGGCGTCGCGCCGGAGGGCGTCGACGTCGGGATGGCGTACCGGACGCTGCGCGAGCTCGAGGCAGAGGGGCTCGTGCTGTCGGCCTGGGTCACCGAGGGTGGTGCCCCACGACGGGAGTACCACTTGACGCCCGAAGGTCGA
>JAZDPM010000116.1:0-3842 GCA_043797725.1 Chloroflexota bacterium | reverse complement strand
GCCCGGCCGCGACGAGCGCCTCGACGAGCGCGCCGGCGGCGCCGGCGGCCGTCTCCGCATCGACCGAGGCCCGCCAGCGCATGGCGCGTCCCAGCCGTCCCCGCAGCTCGGCAAGCGGGATCCCGTCGCCCGGGGCTGCGGCGACCGCGGCAAGCGCCTCGGCGGCGACGGCGGACGCGACGCCCGGGGCCAAGGCAACGTGACCGGCCGGCACCGCCGAGCCTGCCGGCAGCGACCCGATCGCCGGGTGGCCCCGGCTGAGCGCCCCGTGAAGCGCCAGGAGGGAGACTGCTCGCTCCGCCGGGGTCGCGGCCAGCGCCAGGGCCGCCACCTCCGCGCTGGTGGCCCGGCGCCACGTCGCGCCTGTTGGCGGGCGCGGATCCAGCACGCGACCGCCGGCGAGCGGCTCCGCGGGGGACGGCCGCCGGAGCACGAACCGATCCCCCGCAGCAGCGGCCACGGGCGCCGCCAGCCGGAGGATCGCCGTCGCCTCGCCGCCCGGGAGGTCGTCGACGTCCCGCCGAGAGCGGCGGACCACCCCTTCGACCTGCATCGTCGCCAGGTGCAGCCGAACGGCCGTGCCGCCCGCGAGCGCGTCCCGGCGCCGGGCTCCCCCCGCGGCGAGAGCGAGCGCCGGCCGCAGTGCGACGAGGAGGCGGTCGGTCGCCACCACGGCCGGGTCGTTGGTGAGCACGACCCCGCGCTCGAGCGAGGTGCGGTCGGCACCGGCCACGTTCGCCGCCAGCCGCCCGCCCGGTCCGCCGGCCTCGACGGGGATCCCGCGAGCCTGCAGCTCCCGCGCCCGCACGGCACGGCCGCCCGGCTCCAGCCGCAAGGAGGCCCCGCGCGCCACGGGCCCGCCGCGCAGGGTCCCGGTGACCACGGTGCCGCGGCCCTTGACGCCGAAGACGCGATCGACCGCCAGGCGCGCCGGCCCCTGCGCCCCCGCCCCGTCGGCCCGGGCACGATCACGCAGGACGGCGAGAGCGGCCACGAGCGCCTCCACCCCGCCGCCGGTCACGCCCGAGACGACGACGACCTGCGCGCCGGCGAACGTCGTCGGCCGGAGAAGCTCCGCGACGGCATCTGCGACCTCTCGCGCTCGCGCCGGCTCGACCGCGTCGGCCTTCGTGACCGCGACCACCGCGTGGCGAAGGCCCAGGGCGTCGAGCAGCTCGACGTGCTCGCGGGTCTGGGCGCGCGGCCCGTCGTCGGCCGCGACAACCAGCAGCACCGCGTCGATCTCGCCCGCACCGACGAGCATGTTTCCCACGAGCCGGTCGTGGCCCGGCACGTCCACGAAGTCCAGGACGTCGCCATCGGGCAGGCCCAGGTGGGCGTAGCCGACGTCGATCGTCATCCCCCGCCGCCGCTCCTCGGGGAGCCGGTCGGCGTCGATCCCGGTGAGCGCCCGGAGCAGCGTCGTCTTGCCGTGGTCGATATGGCCGGCGGTCCCGACGACGACGGTCACGGGCGGGCTCCCCGCGCGGGCGCCATCAGGCCTCGGCCGGGTCGGCGCCGCCGGCGCTCCGGCCACGCGTTCCATGCTCGACCTCGGCCAGCACGTCGGCGACGGCCTGGCCGAGGTCGTCGTCGGCCTCCGGCGGGACCGTGCGGAGATCCAGCACGACGCGCCCGTCCTCGATCCGACCCACGACGGCGGGGTCGTGCGCCCGCAGGGCCCCGAGGACGCTCTCGGGTCGACCGGCGGTCAGGGCGAAGCCCAGGGACGGGATCGTCTCGCCCGGCAGCGAGCCGCCGCCGATGGTCGCCAGGCTGTCGACGAGCGAGACGCCCTCGACCGTGCTGACCCGGAACCGGAAGATGAGCCGCTCGGCCCGGGTCCGGAGCTCGTGAACCGGGGTCGCGATCATCCGCCAGACGGGGACCTCGGTGGTCGCAAGCCCGGCCCGGTAGAGGCCCAGCGTGGCTGCGACGCCCGCCAGGGTCGCCTTGTCGGGACGCATGGCCCGCGCCAGGGGGTCCTTCCGAAGACGACCGACGAGGTCCGCACGACCGACGATCAGCCCGGCCTGGGGCCCGCCGACGAGCTTGTCGCCGGAGAAGGTGACGAGGTCGGCGCCGGCGGCGAGGCGTTCGGTGGGCGTCGGCTCGTGGGCCAGGCCGTAGGCCGCCGTGTCGAGGAGGGCGCCGCTGCCGAGGTCGTCGACGACGAGCGCACCGTGGGCGTGGGCCAGGGCCGCCAGCTCGGTCGGGTCGGGAGATTCGGTGAAGCCGGCCATCGTGAAGTTGCCCGGGTGGACCCGGAGGACCATCGAGGCTCGGCCTTCGCCGAGCGGCGCCGCGTAGTCCTCGACCCGGGTCCGGTTCGTCGTGCCGACCTCGACCAGCCGGGCACCCGCCCGGCGCACGATCTCCGGGATCCGGACGCCACCGCCGATCTCGACCAGCTCGCCCCGGCCGACGATCACGCCCTTCCGGCCGGCCAGCCCCACGGCAAGGACCAGCGCCGCGGCGCAGTTGTTCGTGACGAGGGCGTCCTCCGCGCCGGTCAGGGCGACGAGGTGCTCCTCGGCAACCCGGAAGCGGCGTCCCCGGCGGCCGGTCTCCCGGTCCAGCTCCAGGAAGAGCGGCTCGCGGGTCGCCGCCTCCGCGGCCCGGATCGCCGCCTCCGGCCACGGAGCGCGCCCGAGGTTCGTGTGGACGATGACCCCGGTCGCGTTGATGACGCGGGGCGGGAGCGAGCCGGCGACGTGGGCGTCCAGGCGCGCGACGACCCCGTTGCCCAGGGCGTCGATCGGGCGGGGCTGCTCGCCGGCAGCCAGCCGCACGCGTTCGTCGGCGACCTCCTCGCGCGCGGCCGCCACGAGGGCGCCGTGTTCCCGCTCCCCCGCCCGCGGGCGCACGGCGGCCAGGAGCCGCTCCACGCTCGGCGGCCGGGGGCGGGTGGCGCTCACGTCCGGATGGTCGCAGGGCCGGCCTCGGCCGCGAGGCGCCGCAGCACCGTCCCGGCACGACCGAGCGCCGCGCCCAGGAACGCCGGCTCCAGCCCGTGGGTGATGCGAAGGTGCTGCTCGACGCCGAAATGGATGCCCGCGCCCACTAGCACGTCCGCCTCGCGACGGAGCGCGTGGGCCACCTCGACGCTGGGCATGTCGAGGTGGTACCGCACGAAGCCGAGGGCGGTCGCATCCGGCGGGACGATCGAGAGGAGGTCCGCGTTCGACTCGATCCAGGCCTCGAGGCGCCCGTAGCCATCGCGGATGTAGGCCCGCGTCCGGGCCAGGAGCCGGTCGCGCGTCTCCCGCTCCAGGGCGATCTCGCCCAGCCGCATGGAGAGCGTCCCTGTCGCGATCGTCGCGTACTCGTGGCGCCGCCAGGCGGCCTCCACGAGCTCGAGCGGGGCGACGATCCAGCCGAGCCGCAGTCCCGGGAGGCCGAACGCCTTCGAGAGGCTCCCGACGCTCACCACCCGGTCGTAGCGGCCCCAGAAGGTCGGGGTCAGGTCGTCGGTCAGGCGCTCCGTGCCCCGGTAGACCTCGTCGGCCAGGAGCCAGGCGCCCGAGCGCCGCGCCGCGTCGATGACGGCGTCCATCTCGGCCTCGGTCAGGATCGTCCCGACCGGGTTGTTCGGGTTCGTGACCGCGATCAGCTTCGTGCGGTCCGTGACCGCGCGGTCGAGCGCCTGCAGGTCGGGGCGCCAGCCTCGCTCGCGATCGAGCGGGGAGGCGGCCACCTCGGCCCCGGCGTTGAGGGCAATCCCCCGAATCTGGCGGTACCCGGGCTCCATCACGACGACGTGGTCGCCCGGTCCGACGAGGGTCGAGATCAGGATCGCGTTCGCCTCGGACGCACCGACCGTCACGAGGATGTTCTCGGGC
>JAZDPM010000085.1:0-3429 GCA_043797725.1 Chloroflexota bacterium | reverse complement strand
CCCCACGAAGGCGCCGATGACGAGGCCGCGCAGGAAGACGGCGAGGCGATCCTCGCGAGCCGGGAGGCGCGGGCGCGGCGCGGGCGGCCGCGCTGCGCCGCTCACCGGCCGCTCCCCGCGGAGCCGCCCGGTCCCGGCGTCCGCGAAGGCCCGAGGATAGAGACGAGGACGACGAGGCCGATGCCGGCCCACGCCCCCAGGGATGCGGCAATGAGCCGGAAGTCGCCGATCCGGAGCAGGTCGATGCCAAGCCGGCCGCCGAGGGCGTCGCCCGCCCAGGCGCCCAGGACGGCGAGGACGAGGACGAACGGGAGCCGCGCCCCGGCGACCCCGGTTACGAGGACCGCGAACGCGGTCCAGAAGGCGCCGAGGAGGAGCGCGAGGACGAGCGACGGGCCGATGAGCGGCATCGCTCAGGCCACCGGACCGGGGCGGGCGATCCGGCCGCCGCCGAGGACGACATCCGGCTCGTCGGGGTCGAACAGGACACAGGCCTGACCGGGCGCGGCCGCCCAGACGGGCGCCTCGGTCTCGACGGCCCACGTGTCGCCGCAGCCCGCTGCCTTGTGCACCGTCGCCGCGACCGGCGTGGCCCGGTGGCGCACCTGCGCCAGCGCCCAGAACGACGTCACTCCTGGCGGCGGCCCCGCGACGAACGTCGCCTTGTGGATCGCGAAGGCACGCGTCTCCAGGTCGGAGCGCCGGGCCAGCACGATCGTGTTCGAGACCGGGTCCACCCGGCTCACGTAGCGCGGCTCTCCGACGGCCGCACCAACGCCGCGCCGCTGGCCGACCGTGAACGAGGCCGCCCCGCCGTGCTGTCCGACTACCCGACCGTCGGCCGCGTCCACCGTGGGCCCCGGCGCCGGCCGCCAGCCGGCGCGCGCCTGGAGCGCCGCCCGGACGTTGCCCTCGGGCACGAAGCAGATCTCCATGCTCTCGGGCTTCTCGGCCGTGACCAGGCCCCTGCTCCTGGCCATCGCCCGGACCTCATCCTTCAGCAGGTCGCCGAGCGGGAAGAGGGACCGGGCCAGCTGGTCCTGCCGGAGGCCGTAGAGGAAGTAGGCCTGGTCCTTCGCCCGGTCGACGCCGCGGAGGAGCCGGTGCACCGGTCCGCCCGGGGTCTCCACGACATCGGTGCGTGCGTAGTGACCGGTCGCCACCGCGTCACAGTCATAGAGATGCCGGGCCCGCCCCAGGAGCGCCCCGAACTTCACGTGGCTGTTGCAGTCAACGCACGGGCTCGGCGTCTCTCCGTCCAGGTAGGCCGCCAGGAAGGGGCGGATGACGCCCTCGTCGAACTCGCGTTCCAGGTTGAGGACGTAGAAGGGAATCCCCAGCTGCGCCGCCACGCGGCGGGCATCCTCGGCGGCATCGGCGCTGCAGCAGCTCTTGCGGACCTCGGAGTACGCGTCCGCGCCTTCGTGGACGCGCATCCAGGCGCCGACGACGTCGTGGCCGGCCTCGGTGAGCAGCGCGGCCGCGACCGACGAGTCCACGCCTCCTGACATCGCCACGAGCACGCGCACGGCGATCCCCTCAGGCGATCCGGCTGCCGAGCCGGTCCGCGGCGAGCGCGGCCGAGCCGTCGCGAATGGAGGCGAGCACGCGCGGGACGACGGCGACGGCAGCCTCGATCTCGGCCTCGGTCGTCCCGCGCCCGAGCGAGAGCCGCAGCGCCCCCATCGCGTCGGCGTCGGAGACTCCCATCGCGGTCAGGACGTGCGACGGCTCCGGCGACCCGGTGGCGCAGGCCGAGCCCGTCGAGCAGGCGATTCCCTCCAGGTCGAGGGCGACCGAGGCGGCCGTCCCGTCGGCACCGCGGACGAGGAGCGAAAGGAGGCCCGGCAGCCGGTCGACCGGATGGCCGGTGAGCTCGACACCCTCGACGGCCAGGCAGGACGCCTGCAGCCGGGTTCGCAGGTTCGCCAGGCGCGCCCGCGTCCCCGGCTTCGACGCGCAGGCGAGCCCGTAGGCCGTCGCCATCCCCACCGCCCCGGCGACGTTCTCCGTCCCGGCCCGGCGATGGCGTTCCTGGCTCCCGCCGTGGACCTGGGCGAGGAGCGGCGTGCCGCGCCGCACCCAGAGCGCGCCGACCCCCTTCGGCCCCTCGAACTTGTGAGCCGAGATCGCGACCGTGTCGGCGCCCAGGGTGCCGACGTCGAGGTCCAGGTAGGGCGCGGCCTGTACTGCGTCGACGTGGAGGTGGATTCCCCGGTGCGACCGGAGGCGCTCGCCGATCTCGCGGATCGGCTGGATCGTCCCGACCTCGTTGTTGGCGAGCATCACGGCGACGAGGACCGTCCGCTCGTCGAGCAGGGCCTCGAGGGCGTCCGGGTCCACCCGCCCGGCGGCGTCGACCGGCGCCCAGGCAACCTCGAAGCCCCACTTCGCGAGGTGCTCCGCCGTGTGCCCGACCGCGTGGTGCTCCACCGCGCCGACGAGCAGCCGGTTGCCGCGCGCCTTTCCGACCCAGGCCGCGCCCTTCACGGCCAGGTTGTTCGCCTCGGTGCCGCCGGACGTGAGGACCACCTCGCGGGCGGTCCCGCCGAGGTCGGCCGCCAGCTGCTCGCGCGCCTCGTCGATTGCGTTGCGGGCCGCGCGTCCCAGCGCGTGGGCCGAGGAGGGGTTCCCGAAGGCGCCGCCCAGGTACGGCAGCATGGCCTCCAGGGCCTCGGGGCGCAGCGGGGTCGTGGCCGCGTGGTCCAGGTAGATGGGCATCAGGCCGCGATTGTACGGCCGAGACCCGAAGGGGCCCCACGCCGGGCATCACCGCCTCCCCCATTGCCTTGCCGGGGCTCGGCGGCCCTTGCCGGGGCCCGGCGCCCTCGCCGCGCCGTCCTGCTATCGCTCCTCGGACCGCCTGGCGCCCTCGCGCTGGCCGGCCTGGCGGCGACGGTCATGCATGGAGAGCAGGCGCTTGCGGAGGCGGATGGAGCCCGGGGTGACCTCGACCAGCTCGTCGTCGCCGATGAACTCGATGGCGGACTCCAGGGTCATCGGCCGGGGCGGCGTCAGGCGCAGGGCCTCATCGTGGGCGTGGGTCCGGATGTTCGTCAGCTTCTTCTCTCTCGTGACGTTCACGTCCATGTCGCCCGAGCGCGCGTTCTCACCGACCACCATCCCCTCGTAGACGTCGGCGCCGCCACCGATGAAGAGCTCGGAGCGCTCCTGGAGGCTGAAGAGGGCGTAGGCGTTCGAGGTCCCGGCCCGGTCGGCGACGAGCACCCCATCGGTGCGGTGGGTCACCTCGCCGGCCCAGGGCCCGTAGCCCTCGCCGATCTGGTGGAGGAGCGCCGTGCCGCGGGTCTCGGTGAGGAGCTGCCCGCGGTACCCGATGAGCCCGCGGATCGGCAGGACGAACTCCATCCGAACGCGCCCGTCGGCGTCGGTCGTCATCTGCTCCAGGCGGCCCTTGCGCCCGGCGAG
>JAZDPM010000071.1:0-3953 GCA_043797725.1 Chloroflexota bacterium | reverse complement strand
GCTTCCTGGAGAAGGCGCCCGGCCTCCTCGGCGTTCGTCCCGACGATCCGGACGATCATCGGGACGTCGCGCTCCTGGCGGCTGCGCGCCTCGATCAGCCCGCGGGCCACCTCGTCGCCGCGCGTGATGCCGCCGAAGATGTTGACGAGGATGGCCTCGACCTTCGGGTCGGCCAGGATGAGGCGCATCGCCGCGGCCACCCGGTCGGCCTTGGCGCCGCCGCCGATGTCGAGGAAGTTGGCCGGCTCGCCGCCCGCCCGCTTGACCAGGTCCATGGTGGTCATCGCCAGGCCCGCGCCGTTGACCATGCAGCCGATCGACCCGTCGAGGTGGATGAAGCTGATGTCGTAGAGGCGTGCCTCGGCGTCCGCCGGGTCCTCCTCGTCGAGGTCGCGGAGCTTCTCCAGCTCGGGGTGGCGGGGGAGGGCGGAGTCGTCGAGAGTGATCTTGGCGTCCAGGCAGGTCAACCGTTCCACGTGACCCTCCGGGCCGCTCTCGCGGATGATCGCGAGGGGGTTGATCTCGACGAGGTCGGCGTCGTTGGCCTTCATGGCGGCCACGAGGCCCTTCGCGATCTTCACGAATTCGCGGAGGTGCGGGCCGGCGAGGCCGACCGCGAACGCCAGCGCCCGGGCCTGGTAGTCGAGGAGCCCGAGGAGCGGGTGGGCGGCGACGCGGTGGATCGCCTCGGGGGTCGCCTTTGCGACCTCCTCGATCTCGACGCCGCCCTCCGCCGAGGCCATGAGGACGATGCGCCGGCTTGCCCGGTCGAGGATCGCTCCCAGGTAGAACTCCTTGACGATCACCCCCGCCGGCCCGATGAGGACCTTGCGGACGGGGAGCCCCTTGACGTCCATGCCGAGGATCCGAGCGGCGACGTCCTCCGCCTCTTGCGCAGAGCCGGCGAGCCTGACGCCGCCGGCCTTGCCGCGCCCGCCGACCAGTACCTGGGCCTTGATCACGACGCGGCCGGCCCCGCCGGCGAGGAACCGCTCGGCGGCGGCCCGTGCTTCGGCCGGGGTGCGGGCAACGGCCCACGGCGGGACGGGGAGCCCGGCTGCGACGAGCAGCGTCTTCGCGTCGGCTTCCTGGATCTTCACGGGCGACTCCTGTGGAGCGGCGGGAGCGAGGGCGTCCGGCGTGCCGGAGGAGCAAGCCGCGCCGGGCCCGGGCGGTGCCCAAGTGGTGGCGTGGACGCGAGGGCGATGGTACCGCGTCGGGAGTGCCCGGGGCCGCCCCAGGGCCGCCCCAGGGCCGCCCCGGGACCCGCCGGGCCCCTGCGGACGCGTACAATGCCGGCACCCGCCGAGGACCCGACGGCGACAGAGGAACGGCGCCCGCCACCCCCGGCAGGCTCGCCGTGCAGCGACAGACCGCCGGCAGCCGCGGTGCGCGCCGGCCAGGAGGCGAGTCTCCCGGTGCGTTACCTGCAGTACCGCGGTGGCGAGGGGATGCTGGCGTGGCTCCTCCACCGCGTCTCCGGGGTGGCAATCTGGGCCTTCATCCTGCTCCACGTGCTGGACATCTGGCTGGTAGGCGCCAACCCCGGCCTCTACGACGAGGTCCTGGCGCTCTACGCCAGCCCGATCGGGCGCGTGGGCGAGACCCTCGTGGGGGCGGGGCTCCTGTACCACGCCCTCAACGGGTTGCGGATCATCGTCATGGACTTCTGGCCGGCGACCACCGTCTGGCACAAGCAGCTCTGGTACGCCTGCTGGGCGGTCTTCTTCGCCGCCGGCATCCCCGGGGCCTACATCATCCTCAGCCCGATCTGGACGGGGGGCCACTGATGAGCACCTTCACCCGCTCCGGCCGGGCGAAGCCCGGAGGTGGCGGCTGGGAGCTCGCCATCTGGTACCTGATTCGGCTGTCGGGGCTTGGGCTGTTCGTCCTTGCCCTGGCCCACTTCAGCATCACCCACTTCGTGTTCGACGTGAGCGTCCAGGAGGCCGACTGGGTCATCTCCGAGCGGTGGGGCGGCCTCCTCTGGCGAACCGTCGACTGGCTCATGCTGACGCTGGTCATCTTCCACAGCTTCATGGGCGTCCGGACGGTTGTCGGCGACTACACCCGCGGTGGCCTCCGCACCGGGTTGACGATGGGCCTCTACGCCGTGGCCCTGGTCCTGTTCGCGATGGGCACGATGGTCGTGGCCACCCTCCCGTTCCCGGTCAAGTAGGTCGCCGATGCAGATCGATCACGAGGCCATCGTCGTCGGCGCCGGCGGCGCCGGCCTCTGGGCAGCCCTGGAGCTCGCCCGGGCCGGCATCTCCACGGGGGTCCTCACGAAGCTCTATCCCACCCGCTCCCACACCGGCGCCGCCCAGGGCGGCGTCTGTGCCTCCCTCGGCAACGTCGAGGAGGACCACTGGGAGTGGCACATGTTCGACACGGTGAAGGGCGGCGACTACCTCGTCGACCAGGACGCCGCGGAGGTCCTGGCGCGGGAGGCCGTCGAGACCGTCATCGAGCTGGAGCACATGGGCCTCCCCTTCAACCGCACGCCCGACGGCAAGATCGACCAGCGGCGTTTCGGCGGGCACACGCGGAACTTCGGCGAGGGGCCGGTGAAGCGGTCCTGCTTCGCGGCCGACCGGACCGGGCACATGATCCTCCAGACCCTCTACCAGAACTGCATCAAGGCCGGGGTGAAGTTCTACGACGAGTACCACGTCATCGACCTCCTCTTCGAGGGCGGCGCGGGCGGCGACGGGGGCCGCGCGGCCGGGGCGATCGGCTACCGGATCGCCGACGGCGAGATCCACACGTTCCGGTCCAAGGCCGTCCTGCTCGCCACCGGCGGCAACGGCCGGATGTTCAGCATTACCTCGAACGCCCACTCCCTGACCGGCGACGGGATCGCCCTCGCCTACCGCCACGGGATCCCGCTGGAGGACATGGAGTTCTACCAGTTCCACCCGACCGGCCTCTACGGGCTGGGCATCCTCCTGTCGGAGGCCGCCCGGGGCGAGGGCGGTTACCTCCTGAACAGGGACGGGGAGCGGTTCATGAGCCGCTACGCCCCGACGCTCATGGAGCTGGCCCCCCGGGACATGGTCAGCCGGGCGATCTACCTGGAGGTCAAGGCCGGCAGGGGGGCCGGCCCCAAGGGCGACTACGTCCTCCTGGACGTGCGTCACCTCGGGCGCAAGGTCATCGAGGAGAAGCTCCCCGACATCACGGACTTCGCCCGGGTCTACCTGGGCGTGGAGCCGCTCACCGAGCCGGTCCCGACCCAGCCCACGGCGCATTACGCCATGGGCGGCGTGCCGACGGACCTCCAGGCCCGGGTGATCCGCGACGAGCACAACACCGTGGTCGAGGGCCTCTTCGCGGCCGGCGAGGTCGCCTGCGTCTCCGTTCACGGCGCGAACCGCCTGGGCACCAACTCGCTCGTGGATCTCCTCGTGTTCGGGCGTCGGGCCGGGCTTGCCATGGCGGTCTACTGCGCCGCCGTCGAGATGCCGGGCGTGGCCGCCGACGGCGAGGCGCCGGTCCGCGGGGAGATCGAGGCGCTCCGCGAGCGGTCCGTGGGCGAAAGCCCCGTCGCCCTCAGGGCGGAGCTGGCCACCCTCATGATGGACAACGTCGGCGTCTTCCGGACCGAGCCCATGATGCGGGCCGCCGTGGCCGGCGTCGCCGAGATCAAGGAGCGCTACGGGCGCGTCCGCGTCCGGGACTCCGGGAGGGTCTACAACACCGACATCCTCGAGGCCCGGGAGCTCGGCTACCTCATCGACAACGCCGAGGCCATGGCGACCTCGGCGCTCGCCCGCACCGAGAGTCGCGGGGCCCATTCGCGCGACGACTTCCCGGAGCGCGACGACGCCGGCTGGCTGAAGCACACGCTCGCCTATCGGGACGACGCGGGTCCCACCCTCCGGTACAAGCCGGTGACGGTGACCCGCTTCGAGCCGAAACCGCGGACCTACTGAGCCCGGGAGCGCAGCGCA
>JAZDPM010000043.1:0-3699 GCA_043797725.1 Chloroflexota bacterium | reverse complement strand
CGACGATCTCGGCGCCGGCTGCCTCGAGGGCGGCCACCGCCTCGCGCACGCGCGCCTCGACGCCCGGCTCCATGCCGGCCACGAAGTACTCGCGCGGAAGGCCGAGGCGGACGCCCCGCAGCGCCCCGGCGGCCTCGTCGTCGGACGCCGGCAGGGTGAGCAACTCACCGGGGACCGGGATCGGAGCCGAGGTGGAGTCGCGCTCGTCGCGCCCGGCGACGGCGTGGAGGAGGAGCGCCGCGTCCCGCACGTCGCGCCCGAACGGCCCGACCTGGTCGAGGGAGCTGGCGAAGGCCACGATCCCGTAACGGCTGACCCGACCGTAGGTGGGCTTGAGGCCGACGATCCCGCACATCGCGGCCGGCTGGCGGATCGAGCCGCCGGTGTCGGTGCCGATGGCCAGGGGGACGTGGCAGGCGGCAACCGACGCGGCCGAGCCGCCGGAGCTCCCGCCGGGCACCCGGCCCAGGTCCCACGGGTTCGCGGTCGGGCCGTAGGCCGAGTGCTCCGTCGACGAGCCCATCGCGAACTCGTCCATGTTCGTCTTGCCCAGGATCACCGCGCCTGCGTCGCGGAGGCGCTCCGTGATGTGGGCGTCAAAGGGGGCGACGTAGCCGGCGAGGATCCGGGAGCCGGCCGTGCACTGGCCGCCCCGGACGGTGACCAGGTCCTTGAGGCCGACGGGCACGCCGCACAGCGGGTGGAGCGCCGCGAGGGCAGCCGGGCCGGCCGCGCGGGCCGCGGCGAGGCGGGCATCGGCGGCGTCGGCCGCGACGAGGGCACCGGACCGGTCGATGACGAGCCACGCGTTGAGGGCGCCGTTTCCGGCCTCGGCCTCGTCCAGGTGGGCGGCGGCCAGCTCGCGTGCCGAGGCCTCGCCCGCCCGGAGGCGGCCGGCCATCTCGTGGGCGGAGAGTCGGGTCAGGCTGCGATCGGCCACTCTCCCGCTCCTCTACTCGCCACCGATGATGGCGGGAACCACGACGTGGTCGCCGTCGCGGGCGCGCGCGTTGGCGAGGGCCTCGTCGACGGCGAGCGACGGGCGCGCCACGTCCTCGCGGAGGATGTTCTCGAGCTCGATCGCCTGGGCCGTCGGCGGGATCGCGTCGGTGTCCAGCCGGGCGAGGATCGCGAACTGGTCGAGGATGTGGTTGAGCTGGCCCTCGATGCGCGTCAGCTCCTCGTCGCTGAGGCCGAGGCGGGCCAGGTGGGCGACGTGCTCGACGTCGGCGCGGGTGAGGATCCCCATGGCCCGCGATGATACCGGAGCACGCAGGCCGGGCTCACCCGGGCGCATCCTCGCCGGTCGCCTCCTCGCCCCCCAGCAGCGCGCGGAAGCCGTCCGCGTCGAGGACGGGCACGCCCAGCTCCTGGGCCTTCGCCAGCTTGCTGCCGGCGCCCGGGCCGGCGACCAGGTAGTCCGTCTTCTTCGAGACCGAGCTCGCCGGCTTGCCGCCCGCGGCCCGGACCGCCTCCTCGGCCTCCTCGCGGCTGAAGCCCTCGACCGCACCCGTCACCACCACCGTCTTCCCGGCCAGCGGGCCGCCCGCCCCGGCCTCCCCGGCGACCGGCGGCGCCGGGCGCTCGGGCACCACGCCCGCGTCGACGAGCTCGCGCAGGCCGTCGCGGGTGGCCTCGTCGGTGAACCAGCGGGCGATCGCCGCGGCCACCATGGGCCCGATCCCCATGACCTCGGTGAGCGCGGCCGGCTCGTCGGCCGCGACCCGGCGCAGCTCCGCCTCTGCGGCCGCGAACCACGGGTCCGGCACTGCCTCCGGCGTCGCCGCCGGGTGGTCGTCGGGGCGCACCCGTCCCGCCAGCCAGCGCGCGAGGTCGATGGCCGTCGCCTCACCCACCTGCGGGATCCCCAGGCTGTTGAGAACACGGGCGAACGGCCGGCCGACCCGCGCCCGCTCGATGGCAGCCGCCAGGTTCTCGGCGCTCCGCCAGGCGAACCGGTCGAGCGTCTCGAGGTCCTCGACCCGCAGCCGGAACACGTCGCCGCGGGCGTGGACCATGCCCCGCTCCAGGAGCTGCTCGAGGACGACCCAGCCGGCGCCCTCGACGTCCATCCCGCCCCGGCCGAGGAAGTGGGCAAACTCCTGGGCCCGTCGCGCGGGGCAGGCGAGGTTCGGGCAGTAGTGGCGGACCGCGCCCTCGTCGCGCACGATCGGCGTTCCGCAGACCGGGCAGGCCTCCGGCATCTCGAAGACCCGCTCGGCCCCCGTGCGCCGCTCCGGGAACGGCCGCACCACCTCGGGGATCACGTCGCCGGCCTTCTGGAGGACGACGTGGTCGCCGATCCGGACGTCCTTGCGGCGAACCTCGTCGAGGTTGTGGAGAGTGGCCCGGGCGACCGTGGAGCCGGCCACCTTCGCCGGCCGCAGGTGGGCCACCGGCGTGAGCGTCCCCGTCCGCCCCACGTACGGGACGATGTCCTCCACCACCGTCTCGACCTGCTCGGGCGGGAACTTGCAGGCGATCGCCCAACGGGGCGCGCGCGCCACCATCCCCAGGCGCCCCTGCTGGCCGAAGTCATCCACCTTCACGACGACGCCGTCGGTCTCGTAGTCGAGGGCGTGGCGGGACTCACGCCAGCGCTCCACGAAGGCGATGACGCCGTCGATGTCGAGCCCGGCCTCGCGGTGCGGGTTGACCGGGAGGCCCAGGGCGGCGAGGCGGTCGAGGGACTCCGACTGGGCGGCCACCGTCTCCGGGCCCGTCACCTCCGCGGCCCCGAAGAGGGTCGCCTGGGACGGGGCCGTCTCCTCCAGG
The DNA here is from genome assembly GCA_043797725.1 of Chloroflexota bacterium. Classification (GTDB taxonomy): domain Bacteria; phylum Chloroflexota; class Limnocylindria; order Limnocylindrales; family CSP1-4; genus CTSoil-043. The sequence goes on along the minus strand of JAZDPM010000043.1, from coordinate 924 downwards.
AGCTGGTAGGCCCAGAAGGCGAGGCGCCGACCGGCGGTGACGGCCGGGTCGATCTGCCGGAGGGACCCCGCTCCGCTGTTGCGGGGGTTGGCGTAGAGCGGAAGCCCGGCCTCCTCGCGCTCGGCGTTGATCCGGGCGAACTCGGCCTTCGGCATGTAGACCTCGCCGCGCACCTCCAGGGTGGCGGGCTCGGGAAGGCGCGGCGGGATGACGGCGATCGTCCGCAGGTTCGCCGTGACGTCCTCGCCGGTCGTCCCGTCGCCGCGGGTCGCACCGCGGACGAGGCGACCCTCGCGATACCGGAGGCTGACGGCGAGGCCGTCGATCTTGAGCTCGGCCACGTAGCGCAGGTCGGGGGCCGGCTCGGGCGCGGGCGGCAGGCCGAGGCCGCGCCGGACGCGGGCGTCGAAGGCGCGCAGCTCCTCTTCCCCGAAGGCGTTGCCGAGGCTGAGCATGGGCCGCTCGTGGCGGACCTCGCCGAAGGGGCTCGTCTCGTCGGGGTCCGCGGCGCCCACCCGCTGGGTCGGTGAGCCTGGCGTCACCAGGTCCGGGAAGGCCGCCTCGAGGGCGACGAGCTCGCGGAGCTTCGCGTCGTACTCGGCGTCGGAGAGCGTCGGGGCGTCGTCCAGGTAGTAGGCCCGGTTCGCGGCCGTGACCTCCCCGGCCAGGGCCGCGTGGCGGGCGGCCGCCTGCGGGGCGTCGAGCGCGGCTGCGGCCGCGACGAGGCCGGGATCGACGGGCAGGTCGGGCGTGGTCATCGCTCGGAGTCTATCGGCCGGCCCGCTGCCCCGCCCGCGTGCCGGCGAGCCTTGGCCTCGCCCCTCGTGCCCCGGGTGGTGCTAGGTGTCGCGACGGATCTCCAGCGGCAGGAAGGCCGAGCAGTCGGGAGGGCTGTCCGACGCGTAGAGCCGCATGAACTGCGTA
>JAZDPM010000040.1:0-2499 GCA_043797725.1 Chloroflexota bacterium | reverse complement strand
ATCGGCACCGTCGAGGTCCACATGATCGACCTCATCAGCGCCTACGGCGCCATCGCCAACGGCGGCGTGCTCGTCCCCCGGACCACGATCCTCGAGGTGCGCAACGCGAAGGGCGAGAAGATCTGGCCGATGGAGGGTGCGACGACGGCCGGCCAGCGGGTCGTGAGCGCCCAGGCCGCCTTCATCATGACCGACATCCTCTCCTCCAACACCGACCCCGCCCAGAACCCGTTCTGGAGCAAGCGTGCGATCCGCGACGGGACGAAGCGCCGGCCTGCCGCCCTGAAGACCGGGACAACGGACGCCACCATCGACCTCACCGCGGTCGGCTTCCTGGCCCCGCCGGAGGACCCGGAGAGCCCGGCCTTTGTCGTCGGCGCCTGGATGGGAAACAGCGACAACTCGGCGCCCAAGAAGGACGTCGTTGCCCTGGAGTCGGCGGCATCGCTCTGGCAGTCGTTCCTGACCCAGGCCAGCAAGGGCACCCCGATCGCCTCGTTCCGCCGGCCTCCGGGCCTCGTGGAGGCCTCGGTCGATGCATACAGCGGCATGAGGCCCGGCCCGTTCACGACGAAGACCGTGAAGGAGTGGTTCATCGAGGACGCGGTGCCGACGGAGGTCGACAACACCAAGATCGGGATCGAGCTGGACGCGGCCACGGGAATGCTGTGGCAGGAAGGATGCGTCGGGCCGAAGGAGGTCCAGGGTTTCCTGAACCTGAGGGCCGTCGAATCCGAGTTCGCGTCGTGGGGTCCGTTCAACAGGGGCTGGCTGGCGCGGGCCGAGAAGGGGTCTGGCGTCGCCGGCGGGCCGGAGCGGACCCGGACGAGCTACTTCTACGAGACCGGCGTGTGGACCCCCTTCGGCCGCACGTGGGGGGCTCCCTTCGCGCCGACGGAGATGTGCGAGATCCCGGCGCCGTCGCCCGAACCGTTCCCCTCCGAGAGCCCCATCCCCGGAGAGTCGCTGCTCCCCGGCGAGACGCCCACGCCCGACCCCGGTGATCCCGGCGACCCCGGTGGCCCCGGCGGCGGAGGCGGAGGCAAGCCGTCCCCCAAGCCCTAGAGGCCGACGACCGTCGCCCCGTCCCCGCCTTCTCCCCGCTCGCCGGCGCGGACCGAGCGGACCAGCGGATGCGCGGACGAGGCTGCCCGCACGGCATCGCGCAGGGCCCCCGTGCCCAGGCCGTGGATGATGGTGGCGCGCTCGAGACCGGCCAGCGACGCGTCCTCGAGATAGCGGTCCACCACCTCGAGCGCCTCCTCCACCCGGGCCCCGCGGACGTCGAGGGACGAGGCCACCGAGCGTGCCCGCTCCAGGCGCAGCCGGCTGATCCCGGACGCCGCCTCCGCCCCTCCCCCACCCGGCCCTGAAGCGCGCGGGGGTTCGCCCCCGGAGGTCGTCGCCGGTTCGAGATCCGCGCTGGGCGCCGTGACCCGCATGCCGCCCACCTCGAGTGTCGCGCGCCGGCCGCCGCGCTCCAGGGCCACGATCCGCCCCTCCCAGCCGCCCGTGCGGCTGCGCGCCCGCGCACCGACCTGCCAGGCCACGGGGGCCGCCGGAGGCACGGGGGGCGGAACGGGAGCGGCCGCGGGGAGCCGTCCGAGGCGCGCCTCCGCGCGCTCGACCACCTCGTCCAGCGCCGGCGCGGTGACCGTCTCGCGCTCCAGGCGCCGGCGGGCGCCGTGGACCTCGGCCCGGAGATCCTCCACGATCCGCTCGGCGTCGGAGCGCGCCGACGCGACCGTCTCGTCGCGCTCACGGCGGGCCCGCCGCCGCTCATCGTCGGCGGCCCGCCGTGATTCGGCGGCGCGCTGCTCCGCGGCCCGGGCCCGGTCCAGCGCCTCGCGGGTCGCCAGGTCCGCGGCCCGAATGGAGGCCAGCGTCTCCTCGAAGGCCTGCTGGCCCTCGCTCAGGCGCGAGCGGGCATCGGCGACGATCGCCCCGGGAAGCCCGAGCTGCTCGGCGATCGCGAAGGCCTGGCTGCCGCCCGGCAGGCCGATCTGGAGGCGATAGGTCGGCGAGAGGGTCTCGAGGTCGAACTCGACGGAGGCATTCCGGACGTCGGGGGTCGTGTGGGCGTAGACCTTCAGCTCCGCGTAGTGGGTCGTGGCGGCCACCAGCGCGCCCGTCCGCAGGAAATGGTCGAGCAGGGCCTGGGCCAGGGCCGAGCCCTCGGTCGGGTCGGTGCCCGCGCCCAGCTCGTCGAGGAGGACGAGCGTGGCGGGGCCCGCGGCGGCGGCGATCCGCACGATCGAGCGCAGGTGGCCGGAGAAGGTCGAGAGGCTCTGGGCGACGCTCTGCTCGTCCCCGATGTCGGCGAAGATGTCGGCCAGCACGGGGAGCCGGCTTCCCGGGTCGGCGGGAACGTGGAGCCCGGCCTGGTGCATGAGGACGAGGAGGCCGATCGTGCGCAGCGTGACCGTCTTCCCGCCCGTGTTCGGGCCGGTGATGACGAGGGCCCGGAACTCCGTCCCCAGCTCGACGTCGATCGGGACG
>JAZDPM010000038.1:0-8670 GCA_043797725.1 Chloroflexota bacterium | reverse complement strand
CCTCGTACGGCTACCGGCCCAGGCGGAGCGCGACCGCGGCGCTCGAAGTCATCCGGCGCTCGTTCATCGAGGGTCGGGTGTGGGTCGCCGAGCTGGACATCCGGAGCTTCTTCGACTCCATCGACCACGGACGGTTGCTGGGCTTCGTCGAGCAACGGGTGTCCGACCGGCGGGTGCTCAAGTTGATCCGGAAGTGGCTCACGGCGGGAGTAATGGCGGACGGCGTGACCCGGCAGACGGTCTCCGGCACGCCGCAGGGCGGGGTGATCAGCCCCCTCTTGGCCAACATCTACCTCCACCGGCTCGATACGGCCTGGGCGGAGCGGGGTCATGGCACGTTGGTGCGCTATGCCGACGATGCCGTGATCCTGTGCCGGACCCGGACTGAGGCCGAGGCGGCCCTGGCCCTCGTGGGGGAGATCCTCACCGGCCTCGGCCTCGTGCTCCACCCGGACAAGACGCGGATCGTTGATCTCAGGGACGGTCGGGAAGGCTTCGACTTCCTGGGCTGCCACTTCCATGCCCGCGTATCGGGTCGGCTGCTGGAGCGCGGCATCCGCCGCTACTACCTCCACCGCTGGCCGTCGGCGCGGAGCATGACGAGGGTACGCTCGCGAGTGAAGGAGCTGACCGGCCGCAACCGCAATGGGGCCAAGGATGTCCGGGTCTTGATCCGGGATCTCAACCCCGTCCTGCGCGGCTGGGGCACCTACTTCCGCACCGGCAACGCCGCTCGCAAGTTCATCGTGGTGGACCGGTACGTGGTGGACCGGCTGCGACGCTTCCTCGTGAAGCGTCAGGGCCGCCATCTCCGTCCCGGCCAGACCGGACAATGGACCGAAGACTGGCTCAACGGGCTCGGCCTGTACCGGCTTCGCGGTACCGTTCGCTATCCGGCGGCAGCGTAACCATGCGCAGAAGACCATCGGTGAGCCGGGTGCGGGAAAACCGCTTGCCCGGTTCGAAAGGAGGATGGGGAAACAGGCCCGCTCGTCGGGCACTGCGCCCCTGACCACCAATGGACCGCCGGGTTGCCCTCGTCCTTCTCGCCGTGCTGGGAACCGGCGTCTTCCTGGCCGGGCTGGAGCTGATGATCACCGCCGTCGCCCTGCCGGCGATCGTCGTCGACCTGGGCAGCTGGACGGAGCTCCGCCACGCCAGCTGGATCATCAACGCGTACCTCCTCGTCTACGTCGGGACGATGCCCCTCGCCGGCCGGCTTGCCGACGTGTGGGGCGCGAGACGGCTCTTCCTGGCGGCCCTCGTCTGCTTCACCCTCGGGTCGCTCCTCGCGGGGATTGCCCAGACGCTGGACCAGCTGATCGCGGCGCGCGCCGTGCAGGCGCTGGGCGGCGGGGCGCTCGTGCCCGTCGCCACGGCCGCCGCTTCCCACCTCTTCGAGGGTCACGAGCGCCCGCGGGCCCTCGGGGTGATCGGGGCCCTGACGTTCCTCGGGATGGCGGCCGGGCCGTTCCTCGGCGCGGCCATCCTCGACGTGGTCCGGCCGGAGGCTGCGCTCGTCCGGCTCGGAATCTTCGGCGGGCCGGCGACGGACGTCCTGGCTCCGGCGTGGCGCTACGTGTTCTACATCAACGTGCCCGTCGGGATTGCCGCCCTCGCGTTCGGCTGGGCGGCCACGGCTGGGTGGGACACGCCGCGGGCCCGCGCCCGGGTCGATCTCACCGGCGCGCTGCTCTTCACGATCGCCCTGGCGGCGATCGTGCTCGGCGTGACCCTTCTCGGCGAGCAGGCCGGTGGCGCGGCGGAGGCCGGCCTCGACCCCGCTCAGGTCTCCGCGGGATTGATAGCCACCGGCGTCGCTGCGGCGCTGGCGGCGATCGTCCTTGGCCTGGTGCGGCCAGCCCCCTTCCTGGACCCGCGGCTCTTCGCCGACCGGGTCTTCGCCTCGGCGGCGCTCGTGAGCCTCCTGACCGGCTACGCCTTCGCCACCGCGATCGTGGGCACGGCCGTCTTCGTGGATCGCGTCCTCTACGGCGGCCCCGACGACCAGCGCCTGGCCCTCGGGGCGCTCGCGGCGGCCACGGCAGCCGGCGCCCTGGCGTCGGGCTGGCTGGTGCGGCACTGGTCCCTGCGCGCCGTGACCGCCCTGGGCCTGGGGGCGTCGATCGCCGGCCTCCTCTGGATGGGCAGGTGGGACGCCCAGGTGACCTACCCGGTCGTGGCGGCTGCCGCCGGGCTCTTCGGGCTGGGCTTCGGCCTGACCGTGACGCCCCGCACCACGGCCGCCGTGGAGGCCGTTGGCCGCGCTCGCTTCGGCGCGGCGTCGGCCACCGTCACCGTCGCCCGGATGATCGGCATGGCGATCGGCCTGGCCGTCCTCACCGCCTACGGCTCGACGACGATCACCCGGCTCTCGGACGAGGTCTTCGGGTCGCCCGACGCGTACAAGGCGATCGTGGGGCCGGCGCTGGCCGACCGACCCCTCCGGGACCCGCTCGTGGTGGATTCCCTGGAGGCATGGGCGGCCGGGAAGGCGGCGGAGACGATGGTCGCCCTCTTCCTCGTGGCGGCGGGGGTGACCGTGGCGGCGTTCCCGGCGGGCGTCGCGCTCGGGGCACGGCCGCGTATGCTCCGCGACGAGACGGCCGGCAGCGGCGCGGTCGGAGCGGGAGGTGGCAATGGGGACGGAGACGGGCTCGACGAATCCGGGCCCAGCCTCGCCCTCTGAGGCACTCGGCGTCGAGGCGGAGGGGTCGCTCCGAATCGAGCACTGGCGCGAGGGCGAGCACCGGACGCTCTCCGGGCTCGAGGCGCTCCACCATGCCGTCGGCGAGTCGAGCGCCCGCCACTGGATCGACCTGACGGATCCTTCACCGGCGCTCCTCGCCGAGGTCGCCGGCGAGCTGGGGCTCCACCCCCTGATCGCCGAGGACATCCTCGAGCGCAACCAGCGCCCGAAGCTGGAGCTGACGGACGGCTTCGCGCACCTCGTGGTCTTCGCCGTCGCCTGGGAGCGGGAGCTCCTCGTCGACGAGATCGACGTCGTCCTGGGGCGCTCGTTCCTCCTGACGGTCCACCCGAAGTTCTGGGACCCCCGCCGCGCGCAGCACCTGCGCGAGGGCGTGGAACCCGTGCTGGCCCGGGGGACCGACTACCTCCTGTGGGCGCTGCTCGACTACGTCGTCGACGAGTACTACCCGGTCTTCGACCGTATCGAGGACGTGGTGGACGATCTCGAGGACCGGATCGTCAGCCGCCCCGACAGCGACACCCTGGAGCAGCTGTTCGGCCTCAAGCGCCAGCTCGTCGAGCTGCGCCACGTCAGCTCGCCGCAGCGCGAGGTCTTCAACCAGCTGACGAACCGGACGCTCCCGTTCATCGACCCGGAGCACGTCGTCTACTTCCGCGACATCTACGACCACGCCGTGCACCTCTCCGACGAGTACGACTCGTTCCGGGAGCTCGTCTCGGCGGCCCTCGACGTCTACCTCTCGACGGTCAACAACAACCTGTCGCTGATCATGAAGCGGCTGACCGGGGTCACCGTCATCCTGGCCGGGATCGGCGCCTTCGCCGGCATCTTCGGGATGAGCGAGGCGGGCGCGGCCTTGTCGCTCGGCGAGGCGCCCGGGTTCTGGATCGTGACGTTCGGGATCGTCGGGCTCGCGCTGGGGCTCGCCCTGGTGCTGCGCCGGATCCGCTGGATCTGAACGAGGGCTACCGGCAGACGACCGGCCGCGCGACGGGGTTCGCCGTCTTCGGGTCCGCCGGGCCCACGCTGAGGGGCCGGGCCACGATCATCGTCAGCAGGCCCGTGTAGCCCGGCAGGCCCTCCTTGGGCCCTTCCGATGTCTGGAGCATGAGCTGCTCTCCCTTCGCGCCGAAGGCGATGTCGAGACTGGCCTGGTGGCGCAGAACCCGGGTGATCTCGTAGAGGAAGAGCAGGTTGTCGTCCGTGTAGACCTGGACGAGCATCCCCAGCATCGCCCTCCCATTGTTGATTCGCGACTGGAGGAGCAGCGGCAGGAACATCCCCTCGCGGGCGTGGGCGTAGAGGTACGTGGTCCCGGGAGCGCCGGGCTGGCTCAGCTGGGGGAGGTACTCGGCGACCCCGCAGTACGGGAAGTGGTCCGGGTCGTCGGGCGGCCGCACGACCGGGAGGTCGATCCGGAGGGCGGGGACGACGACCCGGCTCGCGACGCGGGTCGCGCCGGGGCTGGACGACGGTGCCGGGGACGCGGACGGCGCAGGCGACGCCGACGGCGCGAAGGTGGGGAGCGGCAGGAGGCTCGGCAGCGGCGGCTCGGTGGCCCCGGCCGACGGCACCGCCGACGGCGCGACCGCCACCGCCTCCGGGGGGTCCTGGTAGGTGAGGAGCCCTGCCGTGAGCAGCGCGACGCCCGCCGCCGTCACGAGGGCGGGCAGCAGGCGGCCGCGGATCCAGGCGAGGAGCGAGGGCATCAGCGAGGGCATCCTACCAAGCAGACCGGGCCACGCCGCCCGGCGGTTTGTCCGGTGCCGGGGCGCCGGAGGTCCCGGTGCTGCTGCGCGGCGGGCGCCCCTGCCGGCAAGCGCGTCACGGCAGCCACGAACGGACGCAGCGCCCCGGTGAGCCCGACCCGGCGGGCGGATCGCGCAGCCGCGGCGGGAGTCCGCTACGCTCCGCGCCGATGCGCACCTTCATCGCGATCGCGCTGGGGCTGATCGCCGGCACCGCCGCCGCCCTCGGCCTGGCCGTCGCCATCTACTCGCTCGTGCCCGCCGTTCCCGCCCCCACGGCGGCCCCGACGGCCACGCCGGTCGCCGCTCTCCCCTCGCCGACGCTCCCCGCCACGCCAGCGGCCACGGCAGCGCCGGCATCCAGGGAGCCCGGCGCCACGCGCAGCCCCTCCCCCTTCCCGCTCGTCGGCAAGCCGGCCCCGCCGCTGGTCGCGCCGGGCCTGGACGGGGCCTCGATCGACCTCGCGGCCTTCCGGGGGAAGCCGGTCTGGATCGTCTTCACCGGCACCTACGCTCCGCCCGCGCTTGACGAGTACCCGCTGATGAATGGCTTCGCCATCCGCTACGCGGAGACGGACCTGGTGGTCCTCGCCCTCCACGTCAAGGAGGACGCGGCGACCGTCAAGCCGTTCGTCGACGGGCTCAACGTGACCTTCCCGGTCCTGCTGGACGGCGACGGGAGCCGCGCCACGACCTGGGACGCCCTCGCCCTGCCCGTCCACTACTGGGTCGACGAGGCGGGGATCGTGCGGGACGCGGCGCTCGGCGGGCTCGGGCCGCAGCAGATGGCCCGCAGCTTGGGGACGATCCTGCCGGGCGTGACGATCGGCGAGTAGGCCGCGCGACCGGGCGCCTCCGACCCCGCGGGGCTGCCCCTACGGCAGCGCCGCGCCGACCGCCCTCGCGGCCGCGCCGACGCCCTCGAGGAGGGGGCCCGGGAAGAGCCCCAGCACCACCGTGACGACCGCCGTGATCGTCAGCCCCAGGCGCATCAGCGCCCCGTGGCCCACCGGGGCCGGCTCGCCCTGCGACTCGCGCATGTACATGTAGACGACGACGCGCAGGTAGTAGAAGGCCGCGGCCGCGGCGTTGAGGACGGCGATCACGGCGAGAAGCGTCAGCCACCCGCCGCCCTGGACGGCGGCGATGATCACGTACGCCTTGGCGAAGAAGCCGGCCGTCGGCGGGATCCCGGTGAGGGAGAGCAGGAAGAGGACCATCAGGATCCCGAGGACCGGCTCGCGACGCCCCAGGCCGGCGAACGTCTCCAGGCTGCCGGTCACGCCCGGGCGCTTCTGGAGCGCTCCGATGACGGCGAAGGCGCCGAGGTTCATGAAGGAGTAGGCGGCGCCGTAGAAGAGGAGTCCCTCGAGCCCCTGGATCTGGCCGGCGGCGTAGGCCGTGAGCCCCACCATCATGTAGCCGGTGTGGGCGATCGAGGAGTAGGCCAGCATCCTCTTGACGTTGTCCTGGGTGAGGGCGACGAGGTTGCCCAGGGTCATCGTCAGGGCCGCGAGGACGAAGAAGACGATCGCCCACTCGTCGCGCAGCGGCCCCAGCGCCTCGGCGAACAGCCGCAGGATCACGGCGAAGGCGCCGATCTTGGGCCCCACCGAGAGGTAGCCCGTGACCGGGGTCGGCGAGCCCTGGTAGGCGTCGGGTGTCCAGTAGTGGAAGGGGACCGCCGCGATCTTGAAGGCGACGCCGGTCGTCAGGAAGGCGAGACCCATCGCCAGGCCCGGCGAGAGCGCCGCTTGCCCCTCCACGATCCGGCCCATGACGGCCGCCACGTCGTCGATCCGGGTCGAGCCGGTGAGGCCCCAGACGAAGGCCAGGCCGAAGAGGAAGATCGCGCTCGAGAAGGAGCCCAGGAGGAAGTACTTGATCGCGCCCTCCGTGGAGAGCGCGTCGCGCTTGTGGTAGCCGGCCAGGAGGTAGCCCGGGACCACCATCAGCTCCAGGCCCAGGAAGAGGACCAGGAGGTCGGCGGAGGCGGCGACGAGCATCGCCCCCGCGATCGCGAAGACGAGGAGCGCGGCGAACTCGGGAACCGGCAGCCCGCGCGGTGCCAGGTAGTCGGGCCCGAAGAGGATCGTGAGGGCCGCGATCGCCACGAAGACGAGGTGGAGGAAGGTCGTCAGGGAGTCGACCCGGTAGGAGCCGCCGAACGCGGTCCCCGGGGTCGCCCCGACCACGACGACCAGGGCGGCGGCTACCCCGAGGCCCAGGAGGCCCACCCCCACCGCGACGGTGGCGTCCCCGGGCGCGACGATGTCGGCCAGGATGATCGCGGCCGCGACGAGGACGACGGCGACGAGCGGGGCGATGACGGTGAGGTCGGCAAGGGTCATCGTCGGACTCCCGTCAGTTCCCGATCGCCGTCGCGAGCGACGGGTCCACGGCGGCGAGGACGGCCTTCACGGACCCGGCGACCAGGTTCAGGACGAGGCCGGGGAAGAGGCCGAGGATCACGGTCAGGGCCCCCAGCGGCGCGAGCGTCAGGATCTCCACCGGCCGCATGTCGGTCAGGTGGCTCCCCAGCCCCCGCAGGAAGTCCGAGAGGGGCCCGAAGAGCACCCGCTGCTGCATCCAGAGGAGGTAGGCGGCGGCCAGGATCATGACGAAGGCGATCGTGGCGGCGACCCACGGGCTGTACGCGAAGGCGCCCTGGAAGACCAGGAACTCCCCGACGAACCCGGCCAGGCCGGGCAGGCCGACCGAGGCGAGGACGAAGAAGCCGAGCGCCGACGAGTAGACCGGCACAGGCCCGCCCAGGCCGCCCATCTTCGCGATCGCCCGGTCGTGCGTCCGCTCGTAGATCACGCCGACCAGGAGGAAGAGGGCGCCGGTGATCAGCCCGTGGCTGACCATCTGGAGGATCGCCCCCTGAAGCCCCTGCTCGTTGAAGATGAAGATCCCCAGGGTCACGAACCCCATGTGGCTGACCGAGCTGTACGCCACCAGCTTCTTGAGGTCGGGCTGGACCAGGGCCACGATCGCGCCGTAGATGATCGCGATGACCGAGAGCAGGATGATCAGCGGTGCGAACGCCTGCGCCCCCTCCGGGAAGAGCGGGAGCGCGAAGCGGATGAAGCCGTAGGCGCCGAGCTTGAGGAGGACCCCGGCGAGGATCACGGAGCCCGCCGTGGGCGCCTCCACGTGGGCGTCCGGCAGCCACGTGTGGAACGGGAACATCGGGACCTTGATCGCGAAGGCCAGCGCGAAGGCGGCGAAGGCGAACAGCTGGAAGGTCCGGTCGAAGCCGTGGCCGGCCAGGTTCTGGAGGTCGAAGGCGCCCGCCCAGCTCCCGGTCGCCGCCTGGTAGGTGAACGCCGTGGCCAGGATCGCGACCAGCATCAGGAGCGACCCGACCAGGGTGTAGAGGACGAACTTGATCGTGGCGTAGATGCGGTTTGCCCCGCCCCAGATCCCGATGATCAGGTACATGGGGATGAGGACGACTTCCCAGAAGATGTAGAACAGGAAGAGGTCCAGCGAGACGAAGACGCCGAGCATCCCGACCTCGAGGACCAGGAAGGAGATCATGTACTCCTTCACCCGCTCCTTGATCGGCGAGAAGCTGGCCAGGATGGAGATCCAGGTGAGCGTCGTGGTGAGGACGACCATCGCCACCGAGAGCCCGTCGACGCCGAGCTTGTACTGGATCCCGAAGAGGGTGATCCAGTCGAGCTGCTCCACGTACTGGAAGGCCATCGCGGATCCGGTGTCGCGACCCGGCAGGTAGCCCAGGAGCAGCCAGAGGCTGACGACCCAGGCGGCCAGCGAGAAGGCCAGCGCCGCGCCCCGGGTCGCGCCCACGTTGCGGCGCGGGATGATCGCCACGACGAGCGCCCCGCCGAGCGGCAGGAAGGTGATGACGCTCAGGATGGGGAAGTCGCCGACGTTCATCGTCGTCCTCCCTACCTGGCCGCGATCAGGAGGTACGAGCCGACCATCACGATCAGCCCGATCGCAATGCCCAGCGCGTAGTTCTGGACGCGCCCCGTCTGCACGCGGCGCAGGCCGCGGCCCGCGTCGACGGTCAGGCGGCCCACCCCGTCCACCGTCCCGTCGACGATGGTCCGGTCGAACCACCAGATGGCCCCGGCCACGCGGCCGCCGATCACGATGAAGAGCAGGTGGTTCAGGTCGTCGAACCACCACTTGTTCAGCGTGGCCCGGTAGAGGAAGCGGGTCGCGCCCGTGGCC
>JAZDPM010000032.1:0-2441 GCA_043797725.1 Chloroflexota bacterium | reverse complement strand
CTGCGCCACCGCCTCATCGAGACCGACGAGTTCGTGACCGTCATCGAGATGGTCCCGCCGCGTGGCCTTGCCCTGGATCCGCCCTCGCGGCGCACCCTGAAGGCAGCCCGCGCTCTTGTCGACGACCCGCGGATCGCCGCGATCTCCATCACCGACAATGCCGGCGGCCACGCGATGGCCAGCCCGGTCCCCCTCGCCGAGGAGCTGCTGGCCCAGGGCCAGGACGTGATCGTCCACGTGGCCTGCCGCGACCGGAGACGGGACGAGCTTCGCTCGCTCGCCTGCGAGCTCGAGGCACGCGGCATCCGGAACGTCCTTGCGGTCTCGGGCGACCACCCGGCGGATGGCCCGGGGCCCAGCCGGCCGGCCTTCGACCTCGACTCGGTCGGGCTCATCGCGCTCTACGACGAACTGCTCAACGAGCCCTGTCCCGACGGCGCCGACCTCCCGGCGGGGCTCTTCCTCGGGGCGGCCGTCTCGCCCTTCAAGCGCCTCGAGTCCGAGGTCATCCCGCAGTACCTCAAGCTCGGCCTCAAGGCCCGGGCCGGGGCGGACTTCGTGATCCCCCAGCTCGGGTACGACAGCCGCAAGTGGGACGAGCTCCTGCGCTGGATGCGCATCCACGAGATCCGGCTCCCGGTCCTGGCCAACGTCTTCGTCCTGTCCCGGACCACCGCCCGCCTCTTCAACGCCAACGCGATCCCGGGCTGCGTCGTCTCCGACGAGCTCCTGGCCACGGTCGAGCGAGTGGCCGCCCGGCCCGACCGGGGGAAGGCGTTCTTCCTCGAGCTCGCCGCGAGGCAGGTCGCGATCGCCCGGGGCCTCGGCTTCCGGGGCGCGTATCTCGCCGGCCACACCCTCCTGGCCGCCGACGTGGACCGGATCCTGGTGATGGCCGAACGCCTCGCCCCGGACTGGCCGGCCCTGGCCAGAGAGGTTCAGCACAGCCCGAAGGGGACGTTCTTCGTCTACCGCCGCGATCCGGCGACCGGCCTCAACACGGATGAGCTGGACCAGGGCTACGCGCGCTCCCTGGCTCCCGCGGCCCGGGCCCGCGTCCGCCGGCGCGGCTCGCTCGTCTACAGGGCCAACCGCCTGGCCCACGAGCTGGCCTTCACCCCGGGGGCCCCGGGGTACCGGGCCGCGACCCGGTTCTACCGGGCCGTCGAGCGATTCCGCCTCGCGCGGCCCGTCCACGCCCTGGAGCAGTTGGCCAGGGTCCCTCTCTTCGACTGCGGCGACTGTGGCGACTGCTCGCTGCCCGATGTCGCCTTTCTGTGCCCCGAGAGCCAGTGCCCCAAGGGCGAGCGCAACGGGCCGTGCGGCGGCAGCCGCGACGGGATCTGCGAGGTGCCCCCGCAGCCCTGCGTCTGGGTCCGCGCCTACGATCGCCTGAAGCCCTACGGCGAGGAGCTGGCGATGCTCGACCGCCCGCCCATCCTCGTCGACAACGCCCTGCGGCACACCAGCGCCTGGGCCAACGCCTACCTCGGCCGCGGCCACCACGGCCGGGCCGCGGCAGCAGCGACGGCCGGGGCGGCGTCGGCAGCCGGCGCGCACGAGCCCCCCGCCGAGCCCCGATCGTGACCGACGCCGTCCGCGGCCCGTTCATCGTCATCGTCCGGGGCCGGCACGAGTGGGTTCGACTCAGACCCCTCCCCTCACGATCCGGCCGCTCGATTCGCCGGATCGCCTACATGCCCGCGGACGTCTCGGCGACTTCGAGGCGCATGCCGCCGGCGAGGGGCGAGCCTCTCGCCAGCGCCCGCTAGACTCACCGGATGACTGCCGGCACGTCCTCCGGGCCGCCCCCGTGACGCAGCTGCGGGGTCGACTCCCGGGTGATCGTCGGGTCAGGATCGAGCGCACCCAACCGCAGCAGCACGTCGTGGCGGCACCCCGGCGCGCCCGTCCCCCGCCCCCGCCCGGCCTCGTGCTCATCGCCGGGTTCGCGGTCGCGATCGCCGTCGGCACGGCCCTCCTGGTGCTCCCGTTCGCCTCGGCCGACGGCGGCTGGGCCAATCCCCTGACGGCGTTCTTCACCGCCACGTCGGCGGTCTGCGTCACCGGCCTCGTCGTCGTGGACACGGCGACGCACTGGAGCGCGGCCGGCCAGGTGGTCATCCTGGCGCTCATCCAGGCGGGGGGCTTCGGCATCATGACGGGCTCCACGCTCCTGCTCTTCCTCGTGGTGCGGGGCCGGACCCGGCTGCGCGACCGGGTCCTCGTCCAGGAATCGACCGGCACGCCGCACCTTGGCGACGTCCGGGCCGTCGTCCGCCGCGTGGCGGTGTTCACGTTCGCCGCCGAGGGGGTTGGCGCGGCGATCCTCGCGCCGGCCTTCTTCGTGGGCGGCGATGCGAACGGTCCCCTCGATGCAGCCTGGTGGGGCCTGTTCCACTCGGTCTCGGCCTTCAACAACGCCGGCTTCGACCTCACCG
>JAZDPM010000031.1:0-12168 GCA_043797725.1 Chloroflexota bacterium | reverse complement strand
GCGCTCCTCGCACGCGCCGCCGCTGCCCTGGCGCTCGTCGGCGCGGCCGTCGTCGGGCTGCTGGCGGTGGCCGTCACGCTGGTCGCGGTGCGCCTGACCACCCGGCGGTGACGCCCCCCCCCCGGCCATGCGGTCGCGGCGCCGCGCGGCCGGACCCCACCCCGCCGCCGGACGAGCCCCGAGGTCCCGGGACCTTTTGGCTATTGGCAAGAACTGTGAAGTCGTGGAGATTCACCCCGTCAACCTCACCAATCCTCCATTCCGCGGCCCGCCGGTCAGCCCCGGCCCCGAACTGGAGGAGCGAGCAGGCGGGGGGTCCGGCCACGCAATTTGCGCCTCGTCCGTCCGATGCGACCCTCACGGTCACGAAGGCGGCCCGTCTCCTCGGCGTCCACCCCAACACCATCCGGGCGTGGAGCGACCAGGGTCGGTTGCGCTTCTACCGCATCAACCAGCGCGGGGATCGGCGCTATCGCCTCGGCGATCTCCAGCGCTTCCTCGCGGCGGCGGAGCGGCCGGCACCCGCGTCGGGGCGCGGGCGGCCCGTTGCCGGACTGTCGCGGCCGATTCCGTCGATCGGTGCCCAGCTCGTGGAGCTACGGACGCGACCGAGCGAGCGACCGGCCCCGGCGGACGGCTCGCCCGACGGCGCTGATCCGGTCGGGCCCGACCGGTCGCTGCGCCTCGTGGTTCCGGGTGCACCGGCGGCCGAGCCGTCGCCCTTCGTCCTGTCGGCATCTTCCCCGCTCGACGCGGAGCGCCGTCTCGTCGAGATGGACCTGCTGGGGCGCCTGGCCGATCTGATCGCGTCGGGGCGGAGCCTCGTAGAGGTCGCGGGCGCGGCCGTCGACCTCCTCCACGGCCGCGCGGGCCACGACCTCGCCGCGGTGCTGGAACGGCGGGACGGCCGCCTGACACCGATCGCCTCACGCGGCGAGGGGGCCGATCGCCTGCGCGGGGCGGCGGACTCGGCCGGCCTCCCCGGCCGCGCCCTGACCGCGCCGGGCCCGGTCGGCGAGAGCGGGACCCCGGGGTCCGACTGGCTCCTGCTGGGCCACCGCCTGCCGACGCGCATCGCGGTCGCCATCCCGGGAGGCTCCGGCAGTCCCTGGGGGGTCCTGGTCACGGCCGACGAGACGCCCCCGGCCGGCCTGGGCGAGCTGGAGACCTTCCTCGTGGCCGTAGCCCGGCAGCTCGGCGTCGCCGTGCACACGGACCGGCTGCGAGCCGAGACGTCCACGCAGCTCCATCGGGCCGAGGCGCTGCGGCGGATCGCTACCGACATCGGGAGCAAGCTTGACCTCGGGCAGATCCTGGCGGGCGTGATGGACCACGCCCGGGCGCTGTTCAACGGTGACCGGGCCGCGATCTTCTTGCGCCGGGCCGACGGGCGGATGACTGCCGAGGTCGCGCGCGGCCTGTCGGAGGCGTACCTCGATGTCGTCCGCGACTTCCGGGTCTCGTCGCTCCCCACCGAGGCGGCGGCGTCCCGGCGGCCGCTCTTCGCGACCGGCTACCGGGACGATCCGCGCGCGGCGGACATTCGCTCGGCCGTGGTGCAGGAGGGGTTCGACACCATCTGTGCCGCCCCGCTCTTCGACGACGCCGACGTGGTGGGCCTTCTCATCGTCTACCACGACCGGCCCCACCCCTGGGCCGGCGAGGAGCTGGCCACCCTGGCCGAGTTCGCGGCCCAGGCCGCGACCGCCATCAAGAACGCCCAGAACTACGGGCGGATGGCGACCTGGGCGGCCCACCTTCAGTCGATCCAGCAGCTGGGCACGCGCCTGGCCCGCCTCACGACCGAGAGCGAGATCGGGGCCGCCATCGCGAACGAGCTGGACCAGCTGATCGAATACCACAACGTCCGGGTCTACCGGCTGCGACCGGACGGCTGGCTGGTCCCGGTCGCGATGCGCGGGCTCGTCGGGGAGTTCCGGGACGAGACGCCGGATCAGCTCCGCACTCGCCTCGGCCAGGGGATCACCGGGTGGGTGGCCGAGCACCGCCTCCCCCAGAACGTCCCGGACGCCGCCAACGATCCGCGGGCCATGACGATCCCTGGAACCGCCGACGACCTGGACGAATCGATGCTCCTGGCGCCCCTCCTCTTCGAGGAGCGGGTCCTGGGCGTGATCGTCCTCTCCAAGCTGGGCCTGCGCCAGTTCAGCGACGACGACCTCCGCCTCCTCGTCATCTACGCCGCCATCGCCGCCCAGGCGATCGCCAACGCCGACTCGACCGAGCAGCTACGCCAGCAGTCGATCCGCCTCGAGCGCCGCCTCGCCGGCCAGCGGGCCCTGATCGAGGTCTCCGGCTCGATCCTCGGCACCCTGGACCTGCCGCGGGTCCTGGACGAGGTAGCGGACCGTTTCGCAGCGATCGTGCGCTGGGACAACATCTGCATCGAGTGGGTCGACCCGGCAACCGGGATGCTGACGCCGCTCATGGCCCGGGGCGTTCACGCCGACGAGTACATGAAGCCATGGGCGCCCGGCGAGGAGGGGCTCGCGACCTGGGTCCTTGCGCACGGCAAGCCGCAGCTCGTGCCCGACGAGCTGCAGGACCCCCGGGTCGGCCAGTTCGCGTCGACCGGGGACGTGGAGGGCAGCCTGATCTGCGTGCCGCTCCACGGCCGGGACGGCGTCCGCGGCGTGGTGACCGTCGAGCGCCTGGGAACCGAGGGGCGCTTCGACGAGGACGACTTCGAGCTGGTCCAGCTCTTCGCCGCGCAGGCGTCGATCGCCATCCGCAACGCCGAGGCCTACCGTGCGATCGAGATCGAGGCCCAGACGGACGACCTGACCGGCCTCCTCAACCAGGGCACCTTCGCAGAGTGGCTGGCCCAGAGCGTCGAGACCCAGGAGCGCTTCGGCCTCCTCATGCTGGACCTCGACGAGTTCAAGACCGTGAACGACCGGCTGGGCCACCAGGCGGGGGACGATCTCCTGCGTTCCGTCGCCGCCGCCGTCCGCGAGGCCTGTCGCGACTCGGATCACGTCTTCCGGTACGGCGGCGACGAGTTCACCGTCATCTGCCAGGCCACGGACGCCGCCGGGACCGTTGCCCTCGCCGGGCGCGTCCGGTCCAGGCTCAACGCGATCGCCCTCGACTGGGGGCAGCGGCGCGGCGCGGATCTCCTGTCGGCCTCTATCGGGGTCGCCACCTATCCCGAGTTCGGGCCGACCGCCGCCGGGGTGCTCCTCGCGGCGGACCGGGCCTGCTTCGTGGCGAAGCGGCGCGGCCGCGGCCAGATCGCGACGGCGGAGGAAGGCCTGGCGCTGGCGGGCGAGCTGACCCTCCAGGCACCCACCCCGTTCGATCCGCGGGCCACCGCCGAGGACGGTGCGGCGGCGGCGGACGGGTCTGCGGCGGCCGGCGCGGCGTCGCGCGCATCCGGGGAGCCGACGGCCTAGCATCGCGACGTGCAGCGCCGCCGCCCGCTCCTCTCCCTCCTCGCGCTCGCCAGCGTGGCGTGGCTCGCCACCGCGTGCACCCTCCCCGGCGAGAGCGCCATTGCCGGCTCCTCGAGCCCGCCGGCCGGGACGCCGGCTCCCTCGCCGTCCGCATCCGGCCCGAGCCGGCCATTCCGCCCGACGCCGACCCCGGCCCCGACCTTCGCGTCGTACACGGTGGGGCGCGGGGATACGCTCATCGCCCTCGCGGGACGCTTCGAGACCACGCCGGAGAGCCTCGCCTACTGGAACCGGGCCCGGTATCCGTCGCTCGACCCGGAGTCGCCCGCCTACCGGCCGGACCGGATCGAGGTCGGCTGGCGGCTCTCGTACATCCCCGGGGCCGTCGTGGACCCGGAGAACCTGCCGCCGGCAAGCGGCCCGCCGACCGACGACCCGGGGGCGGCTGCCTCCGCGCGCCTGTTCCCGACGCTCCCGCCGGATGGAGGCGCTGCGCTCGTGGAGCGGGGCCCGGCGGGGCTGGACGGCGTCGCCCTGACGTTCGAGTTCGCAGGGGGTCCCGGCGAAGGGCCGGGCGGGGCGGCCGCGATCGTGCAGTGGCTCGCCGCGAACGGCGTCTCCGCCACCATCTTCGTGGCGGCGGCGGCGCTCGACGACCCGGACGGAGCGGCCGTCGTGCGCCGCCTGGCCGGGTCCGGCCCCCTGGTGGCCGGCCTCCTGGCGCCCACGGACGACGCCGCCCGGCTCGCGGCGGCCCTGCGCGCGGACGATTCGGCCCTCCTGCCGGCGCTGGGCCGGTCGACCGCGCCGTGGCTCCGGCCCGCCGGGGGCGACCCGGGCGCCGACGCGCTCCTGGCTGCGGGCACGGCCGGCTGGAGGTGGGCGGTGAGCTGGGATGTCGACCCGGACGACGGCACGGCGCCCGGCGACGGGGGGCCGATCGCGACGGACATCGTGGCCCGCGTCGTGTCGCGGGCGAGCGGCGGCTCGATCATCCGCCTCCAGCTGGGAGGGGCCCGCACGCTCGACGCGCTGCCGGGGCTCCGCGCCGGGCTCGCCGCGGCCGGGCTGCGGGTCGTGCCGCTGGGCGACGTGCTGGGCGTGGGAGGCGGCGAGGGCGGCGGTTGATCAGAGGCGCCCGGCCTCCACGATCCGGCCCAGGAACTGCTGGGTGCGCTCCTCGCGGGGCGCCCCGAAGATCCGGTCGGGCGGCCCCTCCTCCAGGATGCACCCGGCGTCGAGGAAGCAGACCCGGTCCGCGATGTCGCGGGCGAAGCCCATCTCGTGGGTGGCGATGAGCATCGTCATGCCCCCCGCCGCCAGCTCCCGGATGACGTTGAGGACCTCGGCCACGAGCTCCGGGTCCAGGGCGCTGGTCACCTCGTCGAGGAGCAGGAGGTCGGGCTCCATCGCCAGGGCCCGCACGATCGCCACGCGCTGCTGCTGGCCGCCGGAGAGACGGTCGGGGAAGTCGAGGGCCTTCTCCTCGAGGCCGAAGCGCGCGAGCAGCGACCGTCCGCGCTCCTCGGCCTCGGCCGGCCGCATCCGGAGCGCCTTGCGCGGCCCCAGGGTCACGTTATCGAGGACGCTCATGTGCGGGAAGAGGTTGAAGGCCTGGAAGACGATCCCGATCCGGCGGCGGACCCGGTTGACGTCGACCTTCGGGTCGGTGATCTCTTCGCCTTCGACCACGATCCGGCCGGCGTCGATCGGCTCCAGGAGGTTGATGCAGCGCAGGAGCGTGGACTTGCCGCTCCCAGAGGCGCCGATGAGGCAGACGACCTCGTGCTCGGCCACGGCCAGGTCGATGCCCCGGAGCACCTCGAGCTTCCCGAACGACTTGCGAAGCCCCTCGATGACGAGGGCCCGGCCGATGCCGGCGCGCGGCGCGTTCACCGGACCCCTCCTGCCGCCTGGCGGCGCTTGTCCCGGGCCATCAGCCAGTCGGTCAGTCGGGCGAGCGGGATCGTCATCACGATGAAGACGAGGGCGGTGACCATGTACGGCGTGAAGTTGAAGTTGCCGGCCTGCTGGATGTACGACTGCCGGAAGATCTCGACGACCCCGATGTACGAGACGAGGACGGTGTCCTTCTGGAGCCCGATGAAGTCGTTCAGCAGGGGCGGGATCACGCGGCGGACGGCCTGCGGCAGGATCACGTGGCGGAGAGCCTGGAAGCGGCTGAGGCCCAGGGACCGGGCGGCTGCCTCCTGGCTCGGGTGGACCGACTCGATGCCTGCCCGGTAGACCTCGGAGACGTACGCCGAGTAGACCAGGGTGAGGGCGACGACGGCGTAGAGGAACGGCTCGACGGGGATGCCGGGCAGGCCGAGGCCGGGGATCCCGAAGCCGAGGATGTAGATGACGAGCACGCCGGGCACGGCCCGGAAGACGTCGACGTAGATCGTCGTGATGAGCCGGAGCGGGAAGAACACGGGACCCGGCAGGCTCCGGAGCACGGCGACCACGAGACCAAGGACGAGGATCAGCACCTCGGCGATGAGGAAGAGCTGGACGTTGACCCAGAACGCCCGCACGATCTTCGGGAGCGACGAGGCAAACACCTCGCCATTGAAGAACGACTGCTGGACCGCCGGCCAGCCGGGCGAGCTGATGACGACCCAGCCGACGACGCCGAAGAAGACGACCGTGCTGACGAGCGCGACGAGCGTCGAGCGGAGCGCCGACTGCTCGCCGGCGCGCCGTGGCCGGCGCGGCCGGAGGAGTCCGCCCGAGCCTCCCTGGTCGAGCGGGCCTCCGGGAGCGCCGGGGAACGCCGGCATCCGGCGTCGGCCTGGCGGCGCGGGCTAGGGCTGGATCAGCGGGGCGTTCGCCTTGTCGGCCATCCACTCCTGGGTGATCCTGGTGAGGGTCCCGTCGGCCTTCAGCGCGGCGAGCGCCGCGTTGACGCAGGCGGTGAGGGGGCTGCCCTTGGCCATGACGAGGCTGAAGTGCTCCTGCTCGGCGCCGGTCGGC
This sequence comes from Chloroflexota bacterium, assembly GCA_043797725.1. Lineage (GTDB taxonomy): Bacteria > Chloroflexota > Limnocylindria > Limnocylindrales > CSP1-4 > CTSoil-043. The sequence continues at coordinate 5,776 of JAZDPM010000031.1, read as the reverse complement.
GCGAACTGGCCGACGATCATGCCGTTGTCCATCTGGGCGGCGGTGATGTAGAAGGCCGTCGGCAGGTCGACGACGAGGCCGTCGATCTGCTTGTTCGTCAGGGCCTGGATGGCCGCGTCGTTGCTGTCGTAGACCCGTGTCTCCTTGTCCGGCTTGATGAGGTTCATGATCAGGTCATAGCTCGTCGTTCCCGCCTGGGCCCCGAACTGGAAGCCCTTGAGCTCGGCGATCGTCCTGGCCGAGGCGATGGGCGTGCCCCCGATCGCCACCAGCGACTGGTTGAGCGAGTAGTAGCCGTCCGACAGGTCGGCGGCCTGGGCCCGCTCCGCCTTGTACGACACCTGGGCAAGGTAGAAGTCGAAGGTCTTCGGACCGGGTGCATACGAGTTGTCGAACTTGACCGCGACCCAGGCGACCTTGTCCTGCGCGAAGCCGAGCTGGTCGGCTACCGCGTAGGCCACCGCGCTCTCGAAGCCGGTCCCGGTCCTGGGATCGCCGGAGTACTCCGTGTCCCACGGCGGCGCGTTCCCGCCGTCGCGCGGGAGCCAGTACGGCGAGTAGGCCGGGTTGTCGGTGCCGATCGTGAGCGTGCCGGCGGTCAGCGTCGCCAGGTTCTCCGGCGCGCACGCGTTCGGCGTGGCCGTCGGGGCCGCGGTGGGGGCTGCCGTGGGGGCTGCCGTCGGGGCCGCGGTGGGGGCGGGCGTGGGCGTCGCGCCACCCGAGCAGGCCGCCAGGACCGCGCCGGTCAGGGCGAGGGAGGCCGCGAAGCGGAATGGGGTTCGCATGGGGTGCTCTCTCCTCGTTTCGGGGAACCGGCGAGAGTGTACCGCGTGCCCCACGTGCGGGCCCGCCGGTCGGCGCGGGCCCGGCCGCTAGACTGGGTCTCGTGCGCGTTCGCCTGCTCGAGCTCCGCCTCCTCGCCGTGGGCCTGGCCGCCCTGTGGGCGACCGCGGCCGGCCTGCTCCTGGCGGGGTACCGGCCGGGCGGGCCGGCGGACCTCCTAGTGGGCGTGGCCGCGCTGGCACCACTCTCGGTCGCGGGCGCCGCGGTCGCCTGGCCCCCGGCCGCGCGCGGCGGCCTGGCCTTCCGCACCATCGGGGCGCTCGGCGTGGCGACGGCCATCATCCTCGTGCCCATGCTGGCAGCCCTGGTCCGCCAGCTCACCGAGCGCGGCCTCCAGACGCTCCTGCCGTCGCCGGAGGCGGCCTACCCCTGGGCCCTCGCCATCCTCGGAACCTCGCTCTTCGCCGGACTCGGCATCGCTCGCCGACTCCTTGGCGCAGGGAGCGGGCGACCCGGCCGGCTGGGAACGGCCGTCGCCCTGGGGATCGGAATGGCGGTGGCCTCCGGGACCGTCATGGCCGGCGCGACGATCGCGAACGAGCTCGCGCTCGAGGGCCGACCCGCGGGCGCCTCCCGCTACGGGCCAACGGACCCGGCCCTCGTTCCGCCGCTCTGCGACGCGCCGCTCGCCGGGGGCGAGACGGCGGAGCTGACGCTCGACCTCGCCGGGACCGTCGACCGCGCCTCGCTCGGGATCGCCCGGGTCCGGGGCGAGCGCTCGGGGCGCGATTTCCGCTGGATGGCCGAGGTGACGACGACCCTCGACGTCGGCCTCCACGGCGCCGCGCTCCTCGGAAGTCGCGGGTGGATCCGGCAGACGGGCACCCGCTGGGTCCCGATCCCCGACGCGACGGCGCAGGGTGAATCGCTCGACCTCGCGGTGCTCGCGGCCGCCCTCGACCCGCTGCAGCGCACCGCGGCGGAGGACATCGGCCTCGTCTACGTCGAGGGCGCGCGGGCCCGCCGATGCCGCATCGCCGTGGACGGGGCGGTCTTCCGCGCCGCGTTCCCCCAGGTCCGATGGCTGGTGGGCGTCACCGACCTCGGGGGCTGGCGGGGGGAGATCGACGCCTGGGTCTTTGCCGACGGGCAGCTCGGGCGCGCCGAAGGACACCTGGGCGGTCCGGGGTTCGCGATCGCGCCGGACGCCATCCGGGGCGAGCTCACGGCGGTCCTGACGGCCACCCACCGGGGCGATCCCGTGACCGTCACCCCACCCACGAACTGAGCCACGGAGGGAGCATGGATCGCTGGGACCTGCCCGGGGGCGACACGCTCGCAGGCCGCAAGCGCGACCGGGTGGCCCGGTTCTACCGGGTCGCGACCTACCTCTCGTCGCACCCGGACGGCGTCTCCCCCGACGAGTTGGCCCGGTTCCTCGGCATGTCGCGCCGGAATGCCTACCGCGACCTCAAGGCGCTCGACCAGGAGCTCGGGATCCCGGTCTGGGCCGAGGGCGGCCGGTGGGGGCTGGCCCAGGCCGCGCTCCTTCCTGTCTTCCGCCTGACCCAGGGCGAAGCGATGGCCGTCTTTCTCGCTGCGCGCCTGATGGCCAAGTACGCCGACGCCTACGATCCCGAGCTGGCGTCAGCCTTCCAGAAGCTCGGCGAGGCACTGCCGGAGGTGCTGGGCCGCCACGTCCACCGGACTCTCGACGTCATGGCCCACCGTCTCCCCGACCCGGAGGGCACCCGACGACTCCATGTGCTCACCCAGGCCTGGGCGGAGCGGCGCGTCGTGGAGGTGACCTACGACACCAGCACCTACGACCCGACCCGCGCCGCGCGGACCGCCCGTGTCCGGCCCTACCTGATCGAGCCGTCCACGGAGACCCACGCGCTCTACCTGATCGGATGGGACGAGACCCGCGCGGCCGTCCGGACCTTCAAGCTGGAGCGCATCCGCCGGCTGGCGCTCACCTCGGACGTATTCGACGCCCCGCCCGACGGCGTGATCGAGGAGGCGCTGGAGCAGGCGTGGGGGATCATCTCCGACCAGGAGCCAGTGGAGGTGGGGCTCCGCTTCGCCCCGGCGGTCGCCTCCCGCGTCGCCGAGACCACCTGGCACCCGACCCAGGTGGTTCAGCGGGAGGCGGACGGCGCGCTGACGTGGCGGGCGACGGTCTCCGGCACGATCGAGATCCGGAGCTGGATCCTCTCCTGGGGCCCCGACGTGGAAGTGCTGGCCCCCGCCGAGCTGCGTGCCGAGGTGGCCGCCCTGGTCGCGGCAACCGCCGCCCGGTATCGCTGACGCCCGAGCTGCCCGGGGGGCTTTGCCGCACCGGGCGCGACGCAGACGCTGATCCCGGGTATGCTGCCCCCTCATGCCACCGCTCATCCCCCCCGTCGGGCGCTCCCGCGGCAGCCTGGCAGCCCTCCCGGCGCTCGTCGTTGCGCTCGTCGTGGCGCTCGGCGCGGCCACGACCCACGCCCTGCCGGCCTCGGCGGCCAGCCTCACGACGGGGTCCGCCGAGGCGTCCCTCCTGGCCTGGACCAACCGTGATCGGGCGGCGCTCGGCCTCCGGCCGCTGCGGTCCGATCCGCCGCTGGTCGCGATCGCGGGAACGCGGGCGGAGAACCTCGCCGCCGCCGGCTCCTTCAGCCACGCGGCCTCCGGCGGCGACCTGGCCCCCGCCCTCGCCCGGGCCGGAGTCCAGTGGTACGCCTGGGGGGAGAACATCGCCCTGTGGTCGGGCGGCCTGACGAGCACCACCGTGGCGGGGATCTACGGGGCCTGGCGGAAGAGCACGTCGCACTGGGCGATGCTGATGAGCCGGACGATGAACTACGTCGGGTTCGGGGTGGCCGTCCGGGCGTCCGACGGCCGGGTCTTCGCCAGCGCGGTCCTCACCGAATCCCGGGACCACACGGCCCCCAGCGCGAAGGTCGACCGCGCCACGCGCAGCGGCACGACGATCACCTTCGCCTGGCACGGCTACGACGCCCCCCTCCAGGCGCACTGGGCGGGCCTCCGCGACTTCGACGCCTGGTATCGCGTGGACGGCGGCCCCTGGCGCCTGGTCCGCGACAACACCACGGCCACGAGCCTGCAGCTCGGGTCGCGCGCCCCCGGGCACCGCTACTGGCTGATGGTCCGGGCCCGCGATCGGGCCGGCAACGTCGGCCGGCAGAGCACCCCCGTTTCCGTCTGGGTTCCCTGACGCTCGGCCCTTCCCACCCCGCGGCAAACACCCACAATGGGCCCATGCGCACGGCCCGTTTCGCCGCCGTCAACCTCATCAGCGATCCGATCCACGGCTACATCGAGCTGACCAAGCGGCTCGCCCCGGCCGATGCGCGCGCGGCCGGCCTGCCGCCGGAGAACGCCGCCGAGGAGGACGTCCTCGACTCCGCCTGGCTGCAGCGGCTGCGCCGGATCAGCCAGCTCCAGAGCGCGCGCTGGGTCTTCCCGACGGCCGAGCATTCGCGCTTCACTCACGGTCTCGGCGTCATGCACGAGGCCGGGCTCTGGGGGCGCCAGCTCTACCCCTCCCTGGTGGAGGCGCTCGCGGCGACCGACCCGGGGATGCGACCCCCGTCCGAGGGCCTGGTCGTGGAGACGCTGCGCATCACGGGGCTCCTTCACGACGTGGGACACGGCCCGTTCGCCCACTTCTTCGACGAGCACGTCCTGGCGGCCTTCCCGGCGCCCGCGGATGGGCGGCGGCCCGGCGGGAAGGCCCTGACCCACGAGGACCTCTCGCAGCTGATCATCGAGCACGAGCTGGGCCCGCTCATCCGGCGGCTGCGGCGCGCCCCAGGCGACGGGATCGCGGCCCGCGAAGCGTTCGCCGACGGCGAGGCGATCGACCCGGCCTGGGTGGCCTACCTGGTCGCCAAGCCGCGGCTCGACGACCCGGCGATGCCCCGCTGGATCCGCTGGCTCCAGCCGCTCCTGTCGGGCGTCTTCACGGTCGACAACCTGGACTACGTCCGGCGTGACGCGTACATGACCGGCGTCTCGGCGGGGCCGGTGGACGCCGAACGGCTCCGCCGCTATGCGTTCATCTCGGAGCGGGGCCTGACCCTCTACGAGCCCGGCCTCGCGGCCCTCGAGATGTTCCTGACGGCGCGGTTCTTCATGTACCAGCAGGTCTACTTCCACCGGACGGTGCGGGCGATCGACCTCGATCTCGCCGAGGTCTTCGCCCCGTCGGTCCGGGCGATCTTCGGCGACGGCTCGCCGGCCGACGACCTGGGCCGATTCGCCGACCTGGACGAGTACGCGCTCCTCCACCAGGCGGCCCGCTGGGGACGCGGTGAGGACGTGGTCCTGACGCCGGCCCCGGGCGACGGCTGCGTGGCGCCGCACGTGGCCGGGATCTGGCGACGGATCCTGCTCCGGCGGCCGCGCTGGCGCGCCGAGGCCGAGGTCCGGGCCGAGTTCGAGACCGGCCCGCCGCCCGCGGACGCCGTGGCCACCCTCGGCGCGGCCGAGCCGGGGCGGGTGATCATCGACCTCGCCGTGGTCGACGCGCGCCCCAGCGCCGCCGACGCGGACGCCCTCCTCGCCATCGCCGGCCGCGACGGACGCCCGCCGCGCCCGCTGGCGGAGGCGCTGGGACGACTCCCGGCCTACGCCCTCATCGGGCGGCGCTACGTCCGGGTCGATGGGGAGTAGCCGATCGATGGGGAGTAGCCGCCGCGGTCCCAGCCTCATGGCCCGCGAGATCGCCGAGATCCCGGCGGTCGTCGAGCGGACGCTCCGCGAGGGCGCTGCCGACCTGGACGACGTGGCCGTGGCGATCGCGCGCCGGAAGCCCCGCTTCGTCCTGCTGGCCGCCCGCGGGACGTCCGACCACGCCGCGATCTATGCCCGCTACCTCATCGAGACCACGCTCGGGATCCCCGTCGGCCTGGCCGCGGCGTCCGTCACCACCATCTACCGGGCACCGCTCCGCTGGGACGGCGTCCTCCTCGTCGCGGTCTCCCAG
>JAZDPM010000325.1:0-5065 GCA_043797725.1 Chloroflexota bacterium | reverse complement strand
TTGCGCGATCGGCAAGATGTCGGTCGCCCTGGAGCTGCGCAACGCCGCCCGCGCGATCGGCGATTCGGTCGCCTTCGTCCCGACGGGACAGACCGGGATGATGATCGACGGCTGGGGTGTCTCGGTGGACCGGGTGATCAGTGACTTCCTCAACGGCACGGTGGAATGGCTGGTCGAGGAGGGGGAGCGCCTGGGCGACTGGGTGCTCGTCGAGGGGCAGGGGAGCCTCGACCACCCCGCCTACAGCGCGGTGACCCTGGGGCTGATCCACGGCGCGACGCCGCACGCAATGGTCCTGGTCCACAGGGCCGGCCTTGCGGCCCACGACTTCGACCACCTCCCGGAACGCTCCTTCCCGATCGCGCCGCTGCGCCCGTTCATCGACCTGCACGAGCGGATCGCGGGGACGGTGGCGCCCTCGAAGGTCGTGGCGGTCGCGGTGAACACCTCGCTCCTTCCCGACGACGAGGACGCCCGGCGGGCGGTCGCGGCCGTCGCCGCCGAGACGGGACTTCCGGCCGCGGACCCCGTCCGGTTCGGGGCGGCGCCGCTCTGGGACAAGGTCAAGGCAGCGGTCGACGCGCTGCCATGGATGGGAGGCGATCAATGAACGGGGCCTGGGACCTTCGAACCCGGATCCTCCGGATCCCCTATCGCGACCCCTTCCGGATTGCCCGCGCCCAGCACGACGGGGCGGCGGTGGTAACCGTGATCGTGGAGCTCCGGTCACCCCTCCTGTCCGGGCTGGTCGGCCTCGGGGAAGGCTATCCCGACGCCTACTACGGCGAGACGACGGCGACGATGCCGGTCGTCATGGAGATGCTCCTCGGGGCCATCCACCCGGCCGACCTCGTCGCGTCGGATCCGGCCGCTGCCGCCGCGTCGCTCGAGGCGATCGGGGCGACGTTCGAGGCCACGATCCGCGGCCACGGCGCCGCCAAGTGCGCCCTCGACATCGCCCTCCACGACCTGGCGGGGAAGGCTACGGGGACGCCGGTCCACCGGCTGCTCGGGCTTTCCGCCGAGATCCCGCCGACGGACTTCACCCTGGGCATCGACGAGCCGGCGGTCGTCGCCGAGCGGGCCCGTCGGGCCGGACGCTTCCCGGCCCTCAAGATCAAGCTGGGCGGCCCAGCCGACCTCGCGACGCTCGAGGCGGTGCGGTCCGTCTACGGCGGGCCGATCCGGGTCGACGCGAACACGGGCTGGACCCCGGAGGCCGCGGCGTCGCTCATCCCGGAGCTGGCCAACCTCGGCGTCGAGCTGATCGAGCAGCCGTTCCCGCCCAGGCGCTACGACTGGCTCCTGGACCTCCAGGCCGCCTCGCCGCTCCCGATCGTGGCCGACGAGAGCGCCGTCTTCGTCGAGGACCTCGACGCGCTCGTCGGGATCGTCGACGGGGTCAACGTCAAGCTTGCCAAGTGCGGCGGCGTCGGCCCGGCGGCACGCATGCTGGCCCGCGCGCGCGAGCTCGGGTTCCGAACCTTCCTCGGCTGCATGGAGGAGACGCGCGTCGGGATCGCCGCGTCGGCGGCGGTCGCGTCGCTGGCCGAGTGGGTTGACCTCGACGGGTGCCTGCTCCTGGCCGACGATCCGTTCACGGGCGTCGAGCTCGGGGACGACTGCCGGTGGCAGCTCACCGACGCGCCCGGCCTGGGGGTCTCGGCCGCGCCCTGACGCCTGTTTCGCGGGCTCGCCGCGGCCTGTCAAGAGGCAGAGGCCGCGGGCTGTCCACGGATCTTCCGGGCCGCCCCGGGGCCGTCCACCGAACACCTGGCCCTGTGGACAACTCGGTGGGAAGGTTCGTGGACAAGACCCTATCGGCGTCCCGCCCGGACCGCGTAGGCTTGCGGGGTCGCCGGCGCTGGGGAGAGTGGAGGGCGACGGTCCGGGGCACCGAGATCGCGCCCCGGCACTGTGGTCGGACCGCCTGGATTCGCGGGGACCGCAGGCCCCAGGTCCGTCCGTGGTTCGTGCCGCGCCGTGCGCGGGAGGAGAGGGTATCGATGGATCTGCGCGCCCATCCGCTCGATGCGGCCGACCCCGAGGCGGCCGACCCCGAGGCCGTGGAGTTCGTCCGCTTCTGCCGGGCCCGCCGCCGCGTCGGCTGGCCGGAGCTCTACGACGAGATGTGGGCGGTGGCGAGCCGAAGCCTCTTCCGCGGCTATGGGTGTGCCGATCTCGAGGAGCGTGGGATCGGGTTCAGCCTGTTCGGAACGCCGCATCTCGCTGCGATGGCCGCGGCTGTGATTGAGGAGGAACGGGCGGCCGGCGTGCCGGGCCAGGGCCTGCGCGAGCGACGCCGGTCCGCGGCGGCGTCTCGCTGAGCCCCGGAGATCAGGCGCGAACCTGGCGGCGCGCCATCTCGCCCTCGATCTCGCGTTCGGCCTCCACGTAGGTGTCGATCTGCTCGCGGAGCTGGTTCGCCTGCGGCGTGTACAGGTGCACCTGCTGCTGGAGGATGTAGCTCAGCCGGCGGCTCGTCATGCGCACGTGGTCCAGGTTCTTCATGAGGACCAGGGGATCCATCGCCGCGAGATCGTCCGGGTGATGCATCGGCTTCATGGCCCGGAGTGTATCGGAGGCCGCGGGTCGCGGACGGGCGGACGGCGCCGCGGAGATCAGCGCCGGGGAGGCCAGCTCCAGTCGATGGGGAGTGCCGCGCCGGCGATCGCGCGCCGCCGCCCCGCCTCCGACGGCGCCAGGACGAGGATCCGGTCGAGCCTGGTCGCGCGCCCCGCCTCGTCGCCCCAGAGCTTCGTCATCTTGCGTGAGGCCGTCACCTCGTCGCCGACGACGCCCGCCAGCAGGTAGCCCTCGGGTCGCGCGGCACCCTGCCAGACCTCGTCGGCGAGGCCGATCGTCAGTCCGTCGGCCGCCGGCCGGCCTCGTTCCGCCTCGACGTCGCCGAGGACCAGGGCGACGACCGCGTCGTCCGCCAGCGCCGGGCGCAGTCCGGCCAGCACCTCCCGGAGGAAGACGAGATAGGGCTCGCGGCTATGGGCGTCATCGAGCGTCGCGTCGATCCGGGCGGCGGAGAAGCCCAGGAACCAGGTCCGCAGCCAGTTGTAGTAGCCGTACTTGAGGACCCGGAGGTAGGGCGGCGAGGTGAGGACGAGCCGCGCCCGGTCCGGGAGCGCCCGTTCGCGCAGGGCGGCACGAGCGCGGGCACCGGCATCGCGCGCATCCCCGATCAGCGCGATCCCGGGCGTCCCCGGGCGCCCATCACGGGCGAGACGCCGCAGCTTCGCGGCAAGGAGGACGAAGAGGTCGCGGTCGGGCGCGGCGAAGTTCGTCCGCGCCGCGTAGTCGCGCGCGTACCGCGGGGCCATGCTGAAGGTGTTCGGCATCAGCTCGGAGAGAAAGCCCGGCCGCTTGCCGTGGAGGATCCCGACAAGCGCCGCCGCGAGGAAGCGGTCGGTCGGGCCGTCGAGCCGGAGACGAGCGCGGGCGAAGAGCACCTGGGCAAGCGTGCCGGGATGAAACGCGAGGGCGACCTCGACGGGGACGGTCTCGCGCCCGTCGCCCGGGCTGTCGCCCGAACCCGCGGCGGGCACGAGCGCGGGCGCCGAATGGGGTGCCCCGGCGGTCACCCGACCCGCCAGGTCCTGCCAGCCGGAGGCCTCGAGCGACCAGTCGATCCGAAGGCCCGCCAGCCGAGCCTCCAGCTCGCGGCCCGTCGGCGGCTCGACCTTGGCAGCCGTCAGGACGTGGGCCAGCGGGTTGAGGTCGTTGCCCACCCCGATTCGCCCTTCGGCACAAGCCTGGAGGGGTGTTGTGCCGCGCCCGGAGAACGGGTCCAGGACGACGTCGCCCGGTCGTGTGTAGCGCGCGACGAAGGCGTGGGCGAGGGCGGCCGGGAAGCTGGCCAGGTACGAGCACATCGGGTGGTACGCGTGGCCCCACAGCCGCGGCTGGGTCTTCCAGTCGGCCTCCATCGCCAGCGCGGGGAGGGGGGCGAGCGGAAGAGGCAGCTGGCCGGGAACGGGGCGGTCTCGACGCGAAGGACGGTCGGGCCGCTCGGCTGCGTGGAGATCGTCTGGGCGGAACGGCGCCCTGGCCGACCGCGGACGGGCCGTCGCCGCGCTCGGGGCGGTGTCTGCCGGCGGGATCGGTGCCGCGGACGCTGCGCGCTCGATCTTCACGGCCGCGTCGTGCTCGAGTGTCGGGGCCCGATCGGCCACCAGGCCTGCCTCCATCCCTGCCTCGCGCGGCTCCCGGAGCGCGCGGGCGCGGAGCATAGCACCGGCGTTGGGGTGGGGCGAAGCTGGGCGGCCAAGGGGGCCTCGAGCATCGCCCGGCGGCTGGCGACGGAGCGCATCGACCCAGCGCTGACGACGCGCCGGGTACTATCGCCTCGCACGCATCGCGGATCGACGGGGTCGCCCCGGCGGCGAGGCAGCGTCGCACGCGATCGTGTTTCGGTGCCCCCGTAGCTCAGGGGATAGAGCGAGGGACTTCTAATCCCGAGGTCGCAGGTTCGAATCCTGCCGGGGGCGCCAGCCAGGTCGGAGCTGCTCGGACGCCACGACCGCCAGGCCGATCAGGGCGACGACGAGCAACACTCCGGCGGCGGTGCGGATCGCCGCCGGGTCGGCCGCCCACCAGATGTTGCTGTTCGCGTAGCCGACCAGGTTCAGGAGGCCGCCCGCGGCGGCCCCGACGGCGGCGCTCATGCCCAGGAGCCCGCCGGCCCGGTAGGCCGTCGTCTCGCTGCCTCCGAGGATCAGGATCGCTGCGGCGACGACGGCAAGGCTGGCGGTGACCCATGCCGGCAGCGAAAGGCTGGCGGCCTGGCCGGCCGCGAGGCCCGACGGATCCGCTGCGGGTGCGGTCGACAGGGCGAAGAAGGCGCAGGCCGCCGCGACCGCGACGAGCGCGACAGCCGGCAGCGTGCGCGCCAGGATGGAGCTCTCCGCCTGCCTGGACGCCATCGGACCCTCCTGTGGTGATCCCGCGATGCTACCCGGTCCGTCCAGCCCCCCGGTGCGCGCGCGCACCGGACCTCCAGCACGCCATGACCATCACGAATGTACGGCTTGGCCCGCCCCTCCCCGGACCCGTA
>JAZDPM010000319.1:0-15763 GCA_043797725.1 Chloroflexota bacterium | reverse complement strand
CATCGGCCAGATCTTCTCGCCCTTCGCGTTGCGCACCTCGAGGATCGTGGTCCGGGGGACGAGCACGCCGCCGTTGGCGATGGCGCCGTAGGCGCTGATGAGGTCGATCATGTGGACCTCGACGGTGCCGATGGCGATCGCGGCGCCGCCCGGGTTCGTCGCGCTCTGGTAGCGGATCCCGAAGTCCTTGGCGCGTTCGTAGACGCGGTCGGGCCCGATCCGGATCGCCGCCTTGATGGCGGGAATGTTGAGCGAGACCTGGAGGGCCTGGCGCAGGCGAACGGGCCCCCGCTCCATCCGGTCGGCGTCGACGGGCGTCCAGCCGCCACCGAAGTCCGTGACGACGTCCATGAACATGGTCGATGCGGTCAGGGTGCGATCGTCGAGGCCGATGATGTAGTTGACCGGCTTGAAGGCGGAGCCGGGCTGGCGCCAGCCGTCCTCCAGCACGTCGAACTGGGGCTGGAACTGCTTGTTGCCCTTGAGGTAGAAGCCTGCGCTGCCGGTGTAGGCGTACACCTGCCCGGTCCGGTAGTCGAGCGCGGCGAGGGCTCCGTTGTTGACGCCGGTGCCGCGCATGTTCTTGATCCAGGTCTCGTAGGGGATGCCGAGCGTCTTGAGGTACGCCGCCGTGTCCTTCATGTTCGGCGCCCGCGCCCCCGCCTCGGTCCACTTCTCGGCCATGCGCTGGAGTTTCCAGTCCAGGGTGGTGATCACCCGGTAGCCGCCGGTGTCCACCTTCGGGCAGTTGTCCGCCGCGTCCGGCCCGCAGATGATGGCCCCCAGCTGGCTGCGCGCCTGGAGGACGAAGTGCGGGGCCAGGATCCGGCGGTTGGCGGGCGGGGTCAGGATCACCGGCTCGGCCATCGCGGCCTCAAAGTCCTGGGTCGTGTACTCGCCGACGGTCAGGACGGAGCGCGTCTTCATCAGCTCGAGGATCCAGTTGCGGCGCTGCACGATCGCGGAGTCGGCGGGGACGACCAGCTGCGTCGTACCGTCGGGCAGCTCCTCGGTGACCGCATTCCGGATGAGGTCGAAGGTGGAGGGGGCCTGAAGCATCGCGGCCAGGATCGCCGCCTGGGCGAGGCTCAGCTTGTCAAGGCTGATACCCCAGTAGCCGCGCGCGGCCGCCGCGATACCGTAGCTGTTGTTGCCGAAGAAGTTGTCGTTCAGGTAGGCCGCGATGATCTTCTTCTTGCCCTCCTCGCCGGGGAAGGCCTGGGTCAGACGGATCGACTGGATGATCTCCCGGATCTTCCGCTCGTAGGTGGTCGTGAACGCCGACTCCGGCAGGAGCCGGTTGCGGACCAGCTGCTGGGTGATGGTGGACGCCCCGCGCGCGTTGCCCGAGATCGTGTCGACCGCCGCCGATACGATCCCGATCGGGTCGAAGCCCGCGTTCTCCCAGAAGGTCCTGTCCTCGATCGAGGTCGTCGCGTCGACGACGACGGGGGGAATCTCGTCGAAGGTGACTACGTCGCGGCGTTCCCGGGCGAAGGTCGCCAGGAGGACCTTCCCGGTGCGGTCGTAGACGCGGGTCTCCTCGTCGAAACGGAGGTCCCCGAACACCTCCTCGGGCGTGGGGAGGCCCTGGCTGTAGTACGAGAACGCCATGACGGTGCCCGCGAACCCGACCGCGCCAGCGACGAGGAGCGAGGCGAAGAGGAAGAGGGGGAGGGCGATCGCGATGCCCGCGACGGCGCGCCTTCCGGAGGTGGGCCGATGGCCGGAGCCGTTCCGGCGGCGGCGCTGCCGCCGCGAGAGGCTGGTCTGCATGGCGTCGATCACGATAGCATAGCGGTCATGGATCCCCGTTCGGTGCCCCCGGGCCGCTTCGACGCGTGCGGCCGGCGTGGTGTGACGCCGTGAGCTCGACCCGCCTGTCCACGCTGCTCGCCGACCTGCGCTGGCGCGGCCTCGTCCACGATCTCAGCGAGGGCCTCGAGGCGCGCCTCGCCAGGAACGAGTCGATCCGGGCCTACAACGGTTTCGACCCTACGTTCCGGTCGCTCCACGTGGGTCACCTGGTGCCGGTCTATGGCCTGATGCGGCTCCAGCGCGCCGGCGGCCAGCCGGTCGCCCTGGTGGGGGGCGCCACCGGGCTGATCGGCGACCCCTCGGGGCGATCGAGCGAACGGCCCCTCCTGGATCGGCCCGCCGTGCAGTCCAACGTCCACGCGATCCGCGACCAGCTGGCGCGCTATCTCGACTTCGCCCCGGGGGCCACCCAGGCCCTCGTGGTGAACAACCTCGACTGGCTCGGCGAGGTCCGCCTGCTGGACTTCCTGCGCGACGTCGGCAAGCACTTCACGATCCCGTACATGCTCGACAAGGACTCCGTCCACGCCCGGATGGCCAAGGGGATCTCCTTCACCGAGTTCAGCTACATGCTCCTCCAGGCAGCCGACTTCGCCCACCTGCAGCGCTCCTACGGGGTGGAGCTGCAGTGCGGCGGCGCGGACCAGTGGGGGAACATCACGGCCGGCCTCGAGCTCATCCGGCGCACTGCACGCCCGGGGGTTGCCCGGCCGGAGCCGGCCCACGGCCTTGCCTATCCGCTCCTCCTCTCGCCATCGGGCGTCAAGTTCGGCAAGAGCGACGGTGGCGAGTCGATCTGGCTGGACGCGTCGCTGACCTCGCCCTACCGCTTCTACCAGTACTGGGTCGACGCCGACGATCGCGACGTGGGCATCTACCTGCGCTGGTTCACGATGTTCGACCGGGGCCGGATCGAGGAGCTGGAGGCCGAGCATGCCGCCGCTCCCGAGCGGCGGATCGCCCAGCGCGCCCTGGCCCGCGACGTGACCGAGCTGGCCCACGGGCGCGGAGCGGCCGAGCGGGTGGCCCGCGTCAGCGAGATCCTCTTCGGGGGCGACCCGGCGCAGGCCGATCCGCAGACCCTGGCGGACCTCGCGGCCGAGATCCCGGCGTCCGCGTGGCCGGAGGACGACGCGCCGCTGGACGTGGTCACGATCCTCGTGGCGACGGGGGCCGCGGGCTCCCGCGCCGACGGGCGACGCCTGGTCGAGCAGGGCGGCGTCCACGTCAACGGCGCCCCCGTGCGCGACGCCGCCACCGTGTTCGGCCTCGACGACCTGCTCGCCGGTCGCTATCTGCTGGTCCGCCGCGGCAAGCGCGACCAGCGGGTCCTCGTGCGTGGGCTGGGACGAGCATGAGGGTCGCGGCGCGCGGGCACGTCCAGGTCATCTCGGGGTGCATGTTCAGCGGCAAGACGGACGAGCTGCTCCGCCTCCTGCGGCGCGCCGAGATCGCGCGGCGCCGGATCCTCCTCGTCCGGCCCACGATCGACGATCGCACCGAGCGGGAGGTGGTGCGCAGCCGGTCCGGCGCCGCCTTCCAGTCGACGGCGGTCGGCGACCCCTCGGAGATCGAGACCCTGGCCAAGGACGCCTGGGCGGACATCATCGCGATCGAGGAGGCGCAGTTCTTCCCGGACAGCCTCGTGGACGTCGTCGAGCGCCTCGCGCAGGCCGGCCGAACCGTGATCTGCTGCGGGCTCAACACGGACTTCCGCGGCCGCCCCTTCGGCCCCATGCCGCGCCTCCTCGCCATCGCCGACGACGTCCGGTCGCTGTCGGCGATCTGCACGGTCTGCGGGGAGGAGGCCACGCGTACCCAGCGCCTCATCGATGGCCGGCCGGCCGGGGCCGAGGAGCCGGTGGTCGTGGTCGGAGGGCTCGCGGCGGAGAACCCCACGCCCCGCCGGGAGGCCTACGAGGCGCGCTGCCGCGCCCACCACGAGCTGCCCTAGCCGGGTTGGTCCGTCCTCAGCCCCCGTGGCGGGCGCGCAGGCGTCCGAGCACCGTCGCCGGGGGAACGCCGCGCTCCGCCAGGAGCACGAGCGCGTGGTAGACGAGGTCCGCCGCCTCCCCGGCGAGGGCCTCGCGCGTGGCCGCCCGGTCCCTCCCGGCCGCCTCGACGGCCGCGTCGTCCTTGGCCACCATCAGGAGCTCGACGGCCTCCTCGGCGACCTTGCGCGCCGGGCCGTCGACGCCCGCGGCGAGCAGCCGGGCGGTGTACGAGCCCTCCGGGAGCCGCGCCGCCCGGTCGGCGATCGTCGACCAGAGCGTCTCGAGCCAGGCGAACCCCTGGGCCGCCTCCGGGCCGGCATCCGGGGGCGCCCCGCGCCCTGCCTCCCCGGCGGCTCCGTCGGGGTCGAAGCAGCTCCGCTCGCCACGGTGGCAGGTCGGCCCGGCCGGGACCACCCGGGCTAGGAGGGCGTCCCCATCGCAGTCGAGGGCCAGGTCCACCAGCCGGAGGACGTTGCCGCTCGTCTCGCCCTTCCGCCACAGCCTGGCTCGCGCCCGCGAGAAGAAGTGGACGTCGCCGGTCGCGATGGACGCCGCGACCGCCTCCGCGTTCGCCCAGGCAAGCATGAGGATCCGGCCGTCGCCGGCATCCTGCACCACGACGGGTACGAGGCCCGCCGGGCCGTAGCGGACGTCGGCGGGATCACCGAGCGCCCCCGCCGGGGAGCGGAGCCCGGGGCCGGTCACGCGGCGGCCTCGGGGACGGGCCGGACCGGGATGCCCGCCGCGGCCATGGCCGCCTTGACGGCCGCGATGGAGTGCCGGCGGCGGTGGAAGATCGAGGCGGCGAGGACGGCCGATGCCCCGCCGTCGAGAACCGCCGCGACGAAGTCCGCCGGTCCGGCGGCGCCGCCGGAGGCGACCACCGGCACCGGGACGCGATCGGCGATCGCCCGCAGGAGCGCGGTGTCGAAGCCGGACTGCGTGCCGTCGCGATCGATCGAGGTGACCAGGAGCTCGCCGGCGCCGAGCTCGACCGCGCGCTCGGCCCAGGCGAGGGCGTCGAGGCCGGTCGCAGTCCGGCCGCCCTTCACGACGACCTCCCAGGCTGCCGCCGCTCCGGGCGATTCGACGGAGCGCCGGGCGTCGAGAGCGACCACCACGGCCTGCGACCCGAACCGGCGCGCACACCGCCGGACCAGGTCCGGGTCCGCCACCGCGGCCGTGTTGAGGGAGACCTTGTCGGCCCCCGCCCGGAGGACGTCCCGCATCTCGGACGGCGTGCGGACGCCGCCACCCACCGTGAGCGGCACGAAGGCCCGGCGCGCCGTCCGCTCGACGATGTCCCGGAGCGTCGCCCTTCCTTCGGGCGCCGCGGCGATGTCGAGGAAGACGATCTCGTCCGCCCCCTCGCAGGCGTAGCGCTCCGCCAGCTCCGGGGGGTCACCCTCGTCGACCAGGTCCACGAAGCGGGTCCCCTTGACGACGCGACCGCCGGCCACGTCGAGGCACGGGATGACACGCACGGCCAGCATCAGGCAGCCCTCCCGGCGAGGGACGCGAAGTTGGCGAGCAGGAGCAGGCCGTCGCGACCGCTCCGCTCGGGGTGGAACTGGACGCCCGCCAGGCGGCCATGCGCGACTGCGCTGACGAAGTCGGGCCCGTGATCGGTGAGGGCGAGGGTGACGGCCGTCGCGTCGGGGCCGGTGGGACGGGGCGCGTACGAGTGGACGAAGTAGAAGGGCGCGTCCGTGGCCACGCCGGCGAAGAGCGGGTGGGGCCTGTGGCGCCGCACCGAGTTCCAGCCGATGTGCGGAAGGTGCGGGGCGCCGACCAGACGGGCCGTCCGCCCCGGGAGGACGCCGAGCGTCCGGGCTCCGTCCTCGTCGCTCCCATCGAAGAGGAGCTGCATCCCGAGGCAGATCCCTAGGAACGGCCGATCCGCGGCGATCCAGCGGCGGATCGGCTCGACCAGGCCACGGCGGCGGAGCCGCTCCATGGCCGGGCGGGCGGCGCCGACACCCGGGACAAGGAGGCCGTCGGCGCCGTCGAGACCAGCCTCGGCCCGCGCGATCACGACCTCGGCACCGGCGGCCCGCAGGGCCTGGTCGATGCTCACGAGGTTGCCGGCGCCGTAGTCGACGACGGCGATCCGGGTCACCCGAGGCTTCCCTTCGTCGACGCCACCCCGACGCGTCGAGGGTCGGCCGTCAGGGCCACCCGGAGCGCGCGAGCGAGCGCCTTGAACGCCGCCTCGGCCACGTGATGGTCGTTCCGGCCGGCCGCCCGGAGGTGGAGCGTCGACCCCGACGTCCTTGCGAAGGCCTCCAGTGCGTGCTCGACGAGCTGGGTCGGCAAGGCTCCGATCCGCTCGCCCCGGAACGGGAGGTCGAGGACCGCGTAGGGCCGTCCGCCCACGTCGACGACGGCCGTCGCCAACGCCTCGTCCATCGGCACCGCCGCGTCCCCGAAACGGGCGATCCCGGCCCGATCGCCGAGCGCCTCGGCCAGCGCGCCCCCGAGGACGAGCGCGACGTCCTCCACCGTGTGGTGCTCGTCGACCTCGAGGTCGCCTGCGACCCGGATCGCGAGGTCGAAGAGGCCGTGCTGGGCGAACGACCCCAGGAGGTGGTCGTAGAAGCCCACGCCGGTCTGCACGTCGGCGGTTCCGGTGCCGTCGAGGTCGAGCGTGAGCGTGACGTCGGTCTCGCGGGTGCGCCGGCTCACGGTGACGCGGCGCCCCTCGCGGGCATCAACGGTGAGGCTGCCGAGCGGCGTCGTCATGGCGTGGGCTCCTCGTGATCCGGGGTGGCGCCGGCTGCCGCGCGGGCCGTCGGGGCCAACGCGGTGAACGCGGCGATCAGGCGGTCGTCCTCGGCCTCGTCGCGGACCGTGAAGCGCAGGTGTCCCGCCAGGGGGTGGTCGGCCCTGAACGTGCGGGGGACCAGGCCGCGCGATAGGAGTCCGTCGGCCATGGCCCGGGCGGCCGGCGGGCCGCCGAGCTCGACGAGCAGGAAGTTCGTGACGGACGCATTCGCGGGAAGACCGGCCGCGGCGAACGCGGCGGCCAGGCGGGCGCGTTCGCGCCCCACGCGGGCGAGGTTCGCGGCGAGCGCGTCCGGGTCGCGGAGGGCGGCCGTGACGACGGCCAGCGAGGGGATCGCGACCGAGCCCGGCGGGCGATAAGGCGCGACCTCGGCGATCAGCTCGGGCCGTGCGATCGCGAACCCGACCCGCATCCCGGCGAGGGCATAGGCCTTCGAGGCCGTCCGCACCACGACCAGGCGCGGGTACGCGTCGCGCAGCGCGATGTGCGACCGGCCGACGAACTCGGCATAGGCCTCGTCGATGACGACCACCGGGGCGACCCGTCCCCGGGCCTCGGAATCGGCAAGAAGGCCGGCCAGAAGAGCGCCGATGAGGCCGTCCGGCTCCGGCAGCCCGGTCGGATTGTTCGGGTCGCAGAGCCAGACCAGGGCGGCATCCCGGGCCGCCGCGCGGACGGCCGCGAGATCGAGGGCGTAGCCGCCCGCCGCCCCTGCCCGGGGCACGAGGGCTGCGCGCGCCGGGCGCTGCTCGGTGAGCACGCGGTACATCGAATAGGTGGGAGTCGGGATCACGGCGCTCGCGCCTGGCGCGATGAACGCCTTGGCGAGCAGGTCGAGGATCTCGTCGGCGCCTGCCCCCACGAGCATGTCGCGCGGATCCACGCCGTAGCGCTCGGCCGCCGCCGCGGTGAGCTCCCGGTAGTCGGAGGGCGGATACTCGGAGATCGCCCGCCCGTAGTCCCCGGCGCGCAGCACGCGCAGGGCCAGGTCGGGGGGGGCGGGGGACGTGTTGAGATCGAAGCGGACGATCCGCTCGAGCGGGACGCCGTGGCGTTCGGCGACCTGCTCGTCGGTCGCCTCCCAGGCATAGCCGGACGGGGGGGTCGGGATCTCCATCGTCGCGGGCGCCGGGCTCATGCGATGAGCTTCTCGATCGGCAGGACGAGGATCCCGGATGCGCCCGCGTTCTTGAGGCGGGGCAGGAGGGTCCACACGTCGTCAACCTCGACGACGGCATGGATCGCGATCATCCCGGCGTGGGCGAGAGGGATCACCGAGGGGCTCTCCAGGCCGGGAAGGAGCGCCTCCAGCTCGTCGAGGCGCCCGACGGAAGCGTTCATCATCACGTACTTGCGGCGGCGGCCCTCGAGCACTGCGCCCAGCATCGTGTCGAGACGGTCCACGTCCTCGGCGCGCGCGTCGAGGGCGACCCGGTTCCCCACGAGGACCGCCTGGGATTGGAGAAGGTCGCCGATGGATCGGAGCCCGTTGGTGGCGAGCGTGGCTCCCGTCGAGACGAGGTCGACGATTGCCTCCGCCAGCCCCAGGCGGGGCGCGACCTCGACCGCGCCGGAGAGCGGGATCACCTCGACCGGGATGGACCGGTCACCGAACCAGCGGCGGGTGGCGCGCGGATGCGACGTGGCCACGCGGAGGCCGGCGAGGTCCTCGACGTGCTGCTGGGCGGCGTCGCTCGGCACGGCGGCCGTCAGCCGGCAGCGACCGTAGCCGAGGGAATGCACGACGGGCAGGTCCACCTCGGACTCGGCGAGGAGGTCGGCGCCCGTGATCCCCAGGTCGGCCACGGCGTCGCGGACGAACTCGACGACGTCGTTCGTGCGGACGAAGAGGATGTCGAGCTCCACGTTCTCGACCCGGCTCACGAGACTGCGCTCACGCTCCTCGAAGACGAGGCCCGCGTCGTGCAGCAGGCGGAGCGTCGGCTCGACCAGCCGTCCCTTGTTGGGGACGGCCAGCGTCATGCGCCGCCCGCTCATGGTCGTCCCGCGGGCTGGTGGGCGGCTGCCCCGGGGTGGCCGGCCCCTCGGGCCCGGGCCTTCTCGAGGGCCACGGCGTAGCCCCCTTCGCCGTGGTGCAGCCACGAGGCGATCCGGGTGATCGTCGCCGTGCTCGCGCCGGTCCGCCGCGAGATCTCCGAGTAGTGCAGCCCCGCATCAAGCAGGCGGACGACGGCCCAGCGTTGAGCGAGGTCGCGGAGCTCGCCGAGGGTGCACAGGTCGCGCAGGAAGGCTGCCGCCTCGGCCGAATCCCCCAGGTCCAGGAGGGCGTCCAGCAGGGCGTCCGTGTCCGGGCTGCGCCAGTCGTCGGGGCGGGGCTGCATGGATTCGGCCTCCTCACGATGTGGTGACATGGTAGCGTGCTAGCACGGTATCATGACGCCATGACACTAGGCAAGCCCGGCAGGATCCAATCGTTCGACCTTCTTCCGGCGATCGACCTGCGCGGGGGGTGCGTCGTGCGCCTGCTGCGGGGCGACTTCGGCCAGGAGACGGTGTACGGCAACGACCCGGTCGAGGTCGCCGGGCGTTTCGTCGCTGAGGGCGCGCGCTGGCTGCACGTGGTGGACCTCGATGGGGCCCGCGATCCTGCCGCACGTCAGACGGACCTGGTGCGGGCCATCGTCGAAGGAGTGGGGGAGTCGGCGCGGGTCGAGGTCGCCGGCGGCTTGCGCGACGAGGAGAGCGCTGCGGCCATGCTCGCAGCCGGTGCCTCCCGCGTCGTCGTCGGGACCGGGGCGGTGCGCGACCCGGAGTTCGGGCGCCGCCTGGTGGACCGGCTTGGGGCGGACCGCGTTGCCGTCGCCCTCGACGTCCGCGAGGGCCGCGCCGTGGGCCGTGGCTGGCTGCCCGGAGGCCCCGGCGTCCCGCTGGAGGAGGTGGTGGTGGCCCTCGCGGACGCGGGGGTCCGGACCTTCGAGGTCACGGCGATCGACCGCGACGGCACGCTGACGGGCCCGGATCTCGCGCTGCTCGGGCGCGTGGTCGCCCTGGGCCGGGGCGCTGTCAACGCGTCCGCCGTCATCGCCTCGGCCGGCATCGCAACGACGGGCGACGTCCGCGACGTGCGCAGGCTTGGCTGCACGGGGGCGATCGTCGGCCGCGCGCTCTACGAGGGACGGCTCACGATCCGGGCGGCGCTGGAGGCCCTGCGCGCCTGACGGGGCGCGAACGGCGGGTCAGTGACCGGCTGCCTCCAGCTCCTTCTTGTGGGCCTCGATGACCTTCTCGGCCAGGTGCGCCGGAACGTCTTCGTAGTGATCGAGCGTGGAGGTGAAGGTGCCGCGCCCGCCGGTGAGCGAGCGGAGCTCCGTGGCGTAGCTGAAGAGCTCGGCCTGGGGGACCTGCGCCGTGATCTCCTGCAATCCGTCGCCGACGACGTCCATGCCCAGGACGCGGCCCCGACGGCCGTTGAGGTCCCGGTTGACGTCGCCCATGAACCGCTCGGGAACGCGGATCGCCACGCTCATGATCGGTTCCTGCAGGACGGGCCGACAGTCCATGACACCCTTCCTGAGGGCCATGGACGCCGCGAGCTGGAACGAGAGGTCGTTGGAGTCGACCGTGTGAAAGGACCCGTCGACGAGCGTTGCCTTGAAATCGATGAGTGGGTAGCCCGCGAGGATCCCTTCGGCCGCGGCGGACCGCACGCCCTTCTCCACGCCCGGGAAGAAGTTCTTGGGCACGGTGCCGCCGACGACGTGCTCGGCGAAGGCGACCCCGCCCTCCGGGTTGGGCTCGATCTCCAGCCAGACGTGGCCGAACATGCCGTGGCCGCCCGTCTGCTTCTTGTACTTCCCCTCGACCCGGGTCCTGCCCCGGATCGTCTCCCGGTACGGGATCCGCGGGGTGTGGGTCGCGATCGCGGAGCCGAACTTGCGCTTGAGGCGTTCGCAGATGACCGCGATCTGCGTCTCGCCCATGGTGACGAGCAGCTGCTCGCCGGTCGGGCTTCGTTCCACGCGAACCGAGGGCTCCTCCTCGAGCATCCGCTGGAGGGCCCCGCCCATCTTGTCGAGGTCCGCCTTCGTCTGCGGCTCGATCGCCACGACGAGGGTGGGGTTCGGGTACTCGGGCCGATCCAGGACGAAGGGCCGCTCCTTCGTGGAGAGGGTGTCGCCCGTGGCGGTCGCGGAGAGCTTCGCGACCGCGCCGATCTCCCCGGCCCGGAGCTCGCCGACCGGTTCCTGCTCCTTGCCGTGGAGACGGAGGAGCTGGCCGATGCGCTCGTCCTCGCCCTTCTCCGCGTTCCAGGCGTGACTCTGGCTGCGGAGCGTGCCGGAGAGGACGCGAAGGTACGTCAGCCGGCCCACGAACGGATCGGCGGTCGTCTTGAAGACCCGGACCAGGAGCGGGCCGGCGGCGTCGGGCGCCACCTCGACCGGGTCCCCGGACTTCGGCTCGCGGGCGGTGGCCGGGGGCTCCTCGGCAGGCGTCGGCAGGTAGCGGACGATGGCGTCGAGGAGGCCGCGCAGGCCGATCCCCTTCGTGGCGCTCGCGACGAGTACCGGGGCCAGGAGCGAGTCCCGGACGCCGCGGTGCAGGCAGGCGTCGAGCTCGGCGTCGGTGATCTCCTCGCCCTCGAGGTACTTGGCGAGGACGTCGTCGTCGGCCTCCGCGGCGGCTTCGAGGAGCTGCTCGCGGCGCATCGCGACCTCGGCCTCCATCTCGGCCGGGATCGCGACCTCGAGCTCCTGCTTGCCGTCCCAGCGGTAGGCCTTGCGGTGGACGAGGTCCACGTAGCCGCTGAAGGTGTCGGCCTTGCCGATCGCCACCTGGAGGGGCGCGATCTTGTCCCCGAAGGCCCCGCGAAGGGCGTCGAGGACTGCCCCCGGGTCGGCGTTCTCGCGGTCGCACTTGTTGACGACGAAGAGCGCGGCAGTCTGGTTGCGACGCCCCAGCGCGATAGCGTTCTCGGTCCCGGCCTCGACCCCGCCGGTCGCTTCGACGCAGATGAGCGCCGAGTCCACGGCCTGGAACCCTGCGACCACCTCGGCCGCGAAATCCGGGTAGCCGGGCGTGTCGACGATCGAGACGAGGTTGCCCTCGTCGTCGAGCGAGGCGATGGCGAGCGAGAGCGACATGTGCCGCTTCTGCTCCTCGGGCTCGAAGCCGAGGGTGGTCGTCCCGTCCTCGACGCGACCCTGCCGCGAGATGGTCCCGGTCCGGTAGAGGAGCGCCTCGGCGAGCGTCGTCTTGCCCGTGCCGGAGTGGCCGGCCAGGACGACGCTGCGGAGGTGGGGGGTGTCGACGCTCTTGGTGGTCATTGGTGCGCTGAAACCTCGTGGGGGGCGGGGCGCCCGCGGCGGGATGTCGTCGTGCGGGGCCCGGCGGCGCTCCAGGCCAGCCGGATCCGGCGTTCCGAGCATGATAGTCCGCTATACTCCGGCCCGATGTCTGGTCACTCCAAATGGTCCCAGATCAAGCGCGACAAGGGCGTCAACGACGTCAAGCGCGGCGCCATCTTCACCAAGATGGGGCGCGAGATCGCCGTTGCGGCCCGGTCCGGCGGCGGCGACCCCGACGGCAACTTCCGCCTCCGCCTCGCGATCGAGAAGGCGCGGGCCGCCAACATGCCGCTCGACACGATCAAGCGCGCCGTCGAGAAGGCGACCGGCGCCGGCGAGGGCGTCCAGTACGAGGAGATCGTCTACGAGGGCTACGGCCCCGGCGGCGTCGCCGTCCTCGTCGAGGTGGCCACCGACAACCGGAACCGGACGGTCGCCGAGGTCCGCTCCATCTTTACCAAGGCCGGCGGCCAGCTGGCCAGCTCCGGAGCGGTCGCGTGGCAGTTCGAGCAGCGCGGCGTGATCTCCGTCCCACGCGCGGGCGCCGATCCGGACGAGGTTGCCCTCCTCGCCATCGACGCCGGGGCGATCGACGTCGAGACCTCCACCGACCCCCTCGAGATCTACACCGAGCCGGGCGACCTCGAGGCGGTCCAGGCGGCGCTGGCCCGCGCTGGCGTCGCCATCGAATCCGCCGACGCCGCCATGATCGCGAAGCAGACCACGGCCGTGGATGCCTCGCGGGCCCGCCAGAACCTGCGGCTCGTCGAGCACCTGGAGGATGTCGAGGACGTCCAGCGGGTGACGAGCAACCTCGAGCTGACGGACGAGATCCTGGCCGAGGTCGCCGGGTGATCATCCTCGGGATCGACCCGGGAACCGCCTCGCTGGGCTACGGACTCGTCGATCGGACCGGGAGCCGCCTCCGGGCCATCGACTTCGGCGCCTTCCACACCGGCGCGGACCTGCCGCTCTCCGAGCGCCTGCTCGCGATCCACACCTTCCTGCAGGATCTCATCGAGCTGCACGGGCCGGCCCTGGTCGGGGTGGAGCGGATCTTCCACTCCCGCAACGTGCAGACCGCGCTCGCCGTCGGGCATGCCCGCGGGGTCATCCTGCTGGCGGCGGCTTCCCATGGGCTCGAAGTCCGGGAGGCGACGCCGTCCGAGGTGAAGATCGGCGTGACCGGCTACGGCGCCGCCGACAAGGGCCAGGTCGGGCGGATGGTCCAGGCCATCCTCGGGCTGCCGGAGCCCCCCCAGCCCGCCGACGCCGCCGACGCGCTGGCCATCGCGATCTGGACCGCCAACCGCGAGCGGGCCGGCGAACGGATCAACGCCGGCATCCTCGACCGGGCTGCCGCCGCGCCCCGCCGCTCGGGCGAGACGCCCTACGAGCGCGCCGTCCGCGACGCCCTCGCCCGCGTCGGATGATCGCCTCGGTCGAGGGGCTGGTCGCGGGCGTCTCCGCCGACAGCCTTGTCCTCGAGGTCGCGGGAATCGGATACCGGGTCTTCGCCGCCCCGGGGGTGCTCGCGGTCGCGGAACCCGGGAAGCGACTCAAGCTCCACACGCACCACCTGGTCCGGGAGGACCTGCAGGCTCTCTACGGGTTCCGCACGGCGGACGAGCTGGGGTTCTTCGGGCTCCTCCTCACGGTGACCGGGGTGGGCCCCAAGGTGGCGCTCGGGATCGTCGGAAGCCGTCCGGTCGCCGACCTGCAGCTCGCCATCCTCGCGGGCGACGAGGCCGTCCTCGTCTCCATCAGCGGCGTGGGGAGACGCCTGGCCGGGCGGATCATCCTGGAGCTCAGGGAGAAGGTCGCCGCAGCCGGCACCGCGGCCGCGGCCCTGACGGGCGGGCCGCGCGGCGCACACGGGCCAACCGAGGGCGAGGTCGTGGCCGCGCTGCAGGCGCTCGGCTACACGCTCGCCGAGGCGCGCGGGGCGGCGCTCGCGGCGACCGCGGCGGCGCCCGGGGCCACCCTCGAGGACGGCGTCAAGGCGGCGCTCCGGGCGATCTCCGGGGGCTCCGCCTGAGGCGCGGGACGCGCGTGACGCGGCCGGCCGCAGTTCGAACATCCGTGCGAAACTGGCGCGCCCCGTGATAGACTCCCGTCGATGACCGACCCCTCCGGATTCCTCGCGGCCGACCTCGTGGGCGAGACCGAGGTCGCGGTCGAGCGCTCGCTGCGGCCGCGGAGCATGGACGAGTACCTGGGGCAGCGCGAGGTGAAGGCCGGCCTTTCGGTCCTGCTGACGGCTGCGCGACAGCGCGAGGAGGCGGCGGACCACGTCCTTCTCCACGGCCCGCCCGGCCTGGGCAAGACGACCCTGGCCACGATCATCGCCCGCGAGCTCGGTGTGAACATCCGCTACACGTCCGGACCGGCGATCGAGCGGGCCGGGGACCTGGCCGCCATCCTGACCTCGCTGGACGAGCGCGACGTCCTCTTCATCGATGAGATCCACCGCCTCAACCGGTCGGTCGAGGAGATCCTCTACCCGGCGATGGAGGACTACGCCCTCGACGTGATGATCGGCAAGGGACCCTCGGCGCGCTCGCTCCGCCTCACCCTCCGCTCCTTCACGATCGTCGGGGCGACGACGCGCGCCGGACGGATCAGCGGCCCGCTGCGCGATCGATTCGGGGCCGTCTACCGCCTCGACTTCTACGCCGACGAGGACCTCGTGGCCATCGTCCGGCGCTCGGCGCGGATCCTCGGGATCGAGGTCTCCGACGAGGCCGCCGTCGCGATCGCCGGGCGCGGACGAGCGACGCCGCGAATCGTCAACCGGCTGCTCCGACGGGTGCGCGATCACGCCGAGGTCCACGGCGACGGCCGGGTGAGCCTGGCGTCCGTGGAGGAGGCGATGGGCGTCCTGGAGATCGACGTACTCGGCCTCGACGCCACCGATCGGCGCCTCCTGGCGGCGATCATCCAGAAGTTCGGCGGCGGCCCCGTGGGGGTCGCGGCGCTCGGGGCCGTCCTCGCCGAGGAGGTCGAGACGGTGGAGGACGTCTACGAGCCGTTCCTCCTGCGAATCGGGTTCCTCGACCGGACCCCGCAGGGCCGGGTCGCGACTGACCGGGCCCGGGCCCATCTCGCGGCGCTCGGGTACGACGTTCCGCCGCGGCGCACCGACCGCGAGCCGTCTCTCTGGGAGGCCGCGGCCCCCGACGACGCGGCCGGCCCGCCGGACGGCGCGCCCGCCACCCCGGGGGCCTGAGCTCCCCCGTGCCGGGCGCCGCCCGCTTCGAGGTCCTCGTCCCGCCGCCCGCCGACGGCTCCACCCGTGCGCGCCTGGGTCGCCTGGCGCTGCCTCACGGGGCCGTGGAGACGCCAACCTTCATGCCCGTCGGCACGAACGCCACGGTCAAGGCGCTCCATCCCGACGACCTCGAGGAGGCCGGCGCCGCGATCATCCTCGCCAACACCTACCACCTCTACCTGCGTCCGGGCCACGAGCGGATCGCGCGTCTCGGCGGGCTCAACCGCTTCATGGGCTGGGACCACCCGCTCCTCACCGACTCGGGCGGCTTCCAGGTCGTCTCGCTGGGCGACCTCAACGTGATCGACGACGACGGGGCCACCTTCCGCAGCCACCACGATGGGTCGCGGCATCGCTTCACCCCGGAATCGTCTATCGCGATCCAGGAGGCGCTCGGAGCCGATGTCGCCGTCGCCTTCGACCAGCCGGTCCCCCCGGCATCGACCGATCCCCGCGACGTCGCAATCGCCACGGAGCGGACCCACCGCTGGGCCGAGCGATCGCTGGCGGCCCACCGCCGCGACGACCAGGCTCTCTTCGGGGTCATCCAGGGCGGCCTGGATCCCGACCTTCGGCGCCATTCGACCGC
>JAZDPM010000314.1:0-4852 GCA_043797725.1 Chloroflexota bacterium | reverse complement strand
GGAGATGGCGTGGGTAGCGTGGAGACGTCCTGCAGTGTCGCCACGCCGATCCGCTGCTCGTTGATCCAATAGACGACCGGTGCCTGCCCGCTCGCCCGGTTCACGACGAAGAAGCCCCGGACGTCGGCCCAGTCCGGGCCGCCGCCCGCGATGCGGAACTGGGCCTGGTACTTCCCGCTCGCCTTGTCGAAAGCCAGGATCCGATCGCCCCCCTCGTCGTACGCGTACAGTGTTCCCTCTCCGCGCGACCCCGGCGACGCGATGAGCCGGTAGGTCGGGAGGGGTCGCAGGAGCACGTCCGGCGGCTGGTCCGGACCCCAGTTGCCGCCCCTCCCCGAGACGAACCGCTCGACGATCCCGCCGTCCGCGAGGTAGACCTCCCCGTCGATGTACATCGAGGTTGCGCGCGAGATGTCCTGCGGCGTCGTCAGGTACCCGGACCCGACGCCGGGGTAGCCGCTGCCGTCCTGGGCAGGCGAGTAGCGCAGGATCTGCTGCTCCGATGGGTCCAGGACGTAGAGATTGTAGAGGCCGTCCTCGGCGTTGCGGACGTACGTGCCGATCCCGATGATGTCCGCGCCCCACGTGACCGACTCGGCGACCCGGACCCGGGCGAGGGTCCCCTTGCCCTTGGCGTCGGCGGGCCGCCAGCGCCACAGGACGTTCTTCCCGTCGAGCACGACCACGTCCGGGCCGCCCACCGCCAGCAGCTTCGGGTCGCCGACCTTCGTGCCCGAGGCGCTCGTGCCGCTGCGCACGACCGCGGTGGCCTTCTTGGCCCGCAGGTCGACCCGGTAGACCGTCTTCGTGGTCCGGTCGAGCACGTACGGCACGCCGTCCGGCCCCAGCACAATCGCCCGGAGGTCGAAGGCCTGCTCCTGGCCCTCGAACGAGAAGGCCGTGCGGGGGGCCACGTCGACGACGCCGTAGAGATCGTCAAGGCCGCCGACGACCGCGGCGCGGAGGGGGCGCAGCGTGGTGCCCGGAACACCGTTCGCGGCGGCGAGGGCGAGCTGCGCGTGGGCGTCCCTGAGAAGCTCCTCGGCTTTCTGGGGGTCGTCGACCACGAGGTCGGCCCCGTTGTGGAAGACGAGCCGGAGGTCCTCCTTGACGGCCGCCAATGCCTTCTCGCCCGCCGTCACCTCGTCGATGGCTCCACCGCTGGGGCCCCCGATCATCCACAGCCCCACGCCGAGGGTCGCGGCGATCGCGACGAAGGCGAGGACCGCGATGGCGGCCCGCCGCTGCGCCTCCCTGCGCGTAGCCGCCGGGGTCACCCGGCGGTAGCGCGGCCCGCGGCGCGGCAGGAGCTCCTGGAGGCGGGTGATGGCGCCAGCGATCGCGCTGCCGGCGGCCGATCGCGCGCGGCTTACGCCCGAGCTGACCGCTGCGACGCCGCCGCCGACCGAGTCGGCGAGCGGGATCGGCGAGCGATCCGCGGAGCCGGCCAGCGGCTCGGGCGGGCGGGCGGGCACGAGGCGGCCGCGCTGGCTGGTCGACGAGATCTCCACCGCCTCGATGGCGATCGCGCCGTCGCTGCCGGCACCGCCGGCGGCCGTGAAGCGCCCGTGAATCCGCTCCATGGCCGCCTGCGGGTGCAGCGTGTTGATGGCGTCCTTCAGCTCGTCGGTCCCCAGCGCGGCCGTCATGTTCCGGGAGATGAGGACGAGCGTGTCGCCCGGCGCCACCTCGCCGCGCCAGATGTGCGGCGCGAGGTCGTCGGTGGGCAGGCCGATGCCGGCGTTGGGGTCAGGGAGCGTGAGCAGGTGCGCCTGGTGGACCAGGTAGGCCTCTACCGGCCCGGCCGTCGTCACGTAGAGCTCGCTCCCGCGCACGACGGCGACACCCAGCCCGACGGACCCGCCGCCATCGCTGCCGAGACCCAGGTGGTCGTGGTTCGCGGCGAGCTTCCGGTTCGCAACCCGGATCGCCTTCTCCAGGCAGGCGACGAGGCCGGCCGACTCGTCGTAGTAGTACTCACCCTGCACCGTGTCCGCGACCAGCCGGGTGGCCTCCTGGAGGCGCCGCGCGTGCCCCACGCCGGAGACGACCACGTAGAGGCTCCCCTTCGACCGCGACGTCGCCCCGATCGTCGGCTCGACGGCGGCGACCGTGTCCGGGGAGTCCTCCAGGCGCTCCGTCTCGGCAACCACGCCGAGCTTCATCTGCAATCGGACGGCCATCGGCTCACACGACGGTGGAGAGGGGGCCGGCGTGACGCCGGCCGTCCGGGTCGGACGGTGCGCGAACGGCTCGCCGGGCCTAGGGCGAGCGGATCATACCCCGGCCCACCACCACCCGCAGCCGCTCGGCCTGGATTCCGCCGGGTCGCGCGCCGAACGCCTCGAGGAGCTCATCGGCCCGGATGCGCAGCTCCTGCCCGACGACAGGCGCCACCACCTCGACGACGAGTGTCCCGGGCCCTTCCACCCGGACCGGCCGCGATCCGCCGGCGGCGCCGGGTACGCGTTCCGCGACTACGGCCTCCCATGCCGCGCCCGCCAGCGCCCAGCGCAGCTGCTCGGCGAGCCCGAGCTCGCGGGCGGCTTCGGGGAGGAGGTCGCCCACCCGGCGGACGGGACGGCGCGACGGCAGGCGGGGATCGTCGAAGGAGCGCGCCGGGCTCACCTTGATGCCTCGACAAGGCGCGCGCCGGCGCCGGCCACGCCCGGGCCCGGCGATCCCCCGCCGTCGACGCGCCACGCCGTTCCGGCGGCACGGAGCGCGGGGTCCAGGTCGTCGAGCGTCGTCGTCGTCACGAAGGCCTGGGGCAGCGTCGCGATCCGGCGGACGAGGTGGGCCCGGCGGGCCGGGTCCAGCTCAGAGAAGACGTCGTCGAGGAGGAGGAGTGGGGGCCTGCCGTCGCGCGCCGTGAGGAGGTCAAGCTCCGCGAGCTTGAGGGCCAGGATCGCCGTCCGCTGCTGGCCGCGCGAGGCGAAGGAGGAAAGCTCGCGGCCGTCGAGGGCGAACGCGATGTCGTCGCGGTGGGGACCGACGAGGGTCGTGCCGTTCCAGAGCTCCTTCTCGGCCGTCTCGCGCAGGCGCCGCGCCAGCGCCGCCCCGGGCGCCTCGCCCCCCTGGGCCGGGGCGTTGGTCACGTACGTCAGCCGCAGGGCGTCCTCTTCGGGCGCGATCTCCGCGTGGGCCGCGGCCAGCGGGGCCGCCAGCTCGGCGAGGAGAAGGTGGCGCGCGCCCAGAACGGCGGCCCCGGCCTCGAGAAGCCGCGCGTCCCAGAAGGGGAGCTGGTCGCGGGACGCCTGCTCCTCGCGGATCGCCCGGAGCAGGTGGTTGCGCTGGGTCAGCGCCCGCCCGAAGGCGGAGAGGTCGGCGGCGTAGGCCGGAAAGCGCTGCGTCGCGAGGGCGTCGAGGGCCGCTCGCCGGAGGCCCGGAGCCCCGACGACGAGGAGCATCTCCTCGGGCGCGAAGACGACCGTCCGCAGGACCGCGGCCAGCGCCCCGCTCCGGCGCGGCACGCCGTTGACGCGGATCCGCTTCCGGCCCCCGGACGGGCCCTCGCGGACCAGCGTCACGTCCACCTCGGCGACCCCGCCGTCGTCACTTCGCCGGCCGTCGACGCGGGCGAAGGGCGCCGTCCAGCGGATCATCTCGGCGTCCACCCCGGTGCGGTGCGAGGAGCCGCGGGCGAGCAGGACGATGGCCTCGAGGAGGCTCGTCTTGCCGGCGGCGTTTGGGCCCCAGACCAGGTGCGGGCCGGGGCCGAACTCCGCCTCGAGCGCATCGTAGGCGCGGAACCCGGCGAGGCGGAGCGAGGTGAGCAGGGCCGTGCCGGGCGAGGAGCCCGCCCTCTCGGGGATCCCGCCTAGGAGGTCGTCCGGACCGGCATCACGACGTGCGTGTAGTCACGTCCGTCGGCCGGCCGGAAGACCCCCGGCGAGAGGGGGCCGTTCAGCTCGATCAAGAAGCGCTCGGCGTCGACGTTCTGGAGGACGTCGCCCAGGTATCGGGCGTTGAAGGCGATCGTGGTGCCGTCCCCCTCGATCACCGCGTCGACGACGCCCTGGTGATCGCCCACTTCCGCGGCGGCGCCGATGGTCACCTGCGCCGCCCCGTCGGGCGCGACCTGCATCTTCACGATGTTGGCCGAGGCGCTCGCGATGTAGGCCGCGAGGCGGACGGCCTTGAGAAGGTCGCCCCGGTCGACCTCCACGCGGGTCGCGTGCGTTGCCGGCAGGACCTGCTGGTAGTTCGGAAACTGGCCGTCGATGAGACGGCTGACCACGTCGACGCCGTCCACATGGAAGAGGACCTGGTTCTTCTGGGCGGACAGGATGATCTCGACGGGATCGTCGGTGTCGGAGAGGACGCGGGCCAGCTCCGTGTACGAGCGGGCGGGCACGACGACGCTCGTCTCCTCGACCGCGTCGAGCCCTGGGATCGTGGTGATCGCGATCCGGTAGTTGTCGGCGGCAGCGAGCGTGATCCGGTCTCCCTCGAAGCGCGTGAGCACGCCGGTCAGAATGGGCCGGGCTTCGTCGCTCGCGGCAGCGAACGTGATCTCGGCCAGGGCGCGCCGCAGGACCTTCTGGCTCACCCGGGTCGTGGGTCGCTCACCGGCCGCCGGAATCGCCGGGAACTCGTCGGCGTCGATCCCGCGGAGGTGGGTCTCGAAGCGGCCGCAGCGGAGGTGGAGCCGATCGCCGTCCTGGAGCTCCAGGTCGATCCGCTCGTTCGGAAGCGAGTTGACGACGTCCGTGAGGAGCCGGGCCGGGACCGTGATGGCGCCGTCGGTCTCGATCTTGCCGGGGACCCAGTAGGTGATCCCGATCTCGAGATTCGTCGCCGTGAGCTTGAGCCCGGCGTCCTCGGTGCGGAGGAGGACGTTGGCGAGAAC
>JAZDPM010000313.1:0-3015 GCA_043797725.1 Chloroflexota bacterium | reverse complement strand
CGGTACGCTCGCCGGCCGAGCGCGGCGGCATCTCCGCCGGGCCTTCGGCGGTCACGTCCGCGCCCGCGTCGTCGTCCGCGCCCGCGCCCGCGCCGGGTTCCGCGCTCGTGCCGGGCTCCGCGTCCGCCTCCCAGCCCGTGGCGCCGTGGCCGGGCAGGTCGGGGACGATGGCGCGGACGCGACTCCCGAGGCCCGCGATCCCGGCCCAGGAGAGGCCGCTCCCGGAGAAGCCGTGCAGGAAGAGGACTGGACGGCCCCGTCCCGCGACGCGCACCGTCCAGGTCATCCCCGCGACCTGCAGGCGGAGCCGCTGGCTCACCGGGCCGCCTCCCCGTCGGCAGCGAGGAGCTCGTCGAGGGCGGCCGCGACCGCGGCCGCGGCCGCCCGGTGGAGGGCGACGTTCCGGGCCCGGTCGGTCCGCACTTCCAGGACCTGCACGCCGGGAGCGCCCAGCGACGTCTCGAGGGCGGCCCGCAGATCGCCTGCCGTGACGGCGCGATGCTCGGCCCCGAGGGCGGTGACCAGCGGACCGAGGTCGATCCCGTGGGGGGTCCCGAAGAGCTCCTCGAAGTGCGCCGGGAGCCCGGCGTCGGGCCGCGCGGCCGTCGCCTGGGGGAGGAACGAGAAGATGCCGCCGCCGTCGTTGTTGACGGCGACGATCGTCGCGGAGAGGCCGTGAAGGCGGGCCGCGACGAGGCCCGAGAGGTCGTGGAGCAGCGCCAGGTCGCCGATGACGAGCGCGACGGGGGTCCCGGTGGCGGCCGCGCCGAGAGCGGACGAGACGACGCCGTCGATCCCGTTCGCGCCGCGGCTCGCCAGCGGCCGGATCGCGCGGGGGCCGGCGGGGAGCCAGGCGTCCATGTCGCGGACCGGCATGGAGCTGCCGGCCCACAGGATCCCGCCGTCGGGCAGGAGGTCGGCGAGATGAGCGAACGGCGCACCCTCGAACGGCTCGCCGGCGTCGGTGGTCCGGGCCAGCCAGCCGCGCAGGGCGCGGTCGGCCGCGCGGTCGGCGGTCAGCCAGCCGTCGAGCCAGGGGTGACCTCGCACCGGGACCGGCCGGAGGCGGCTGCCGCCCGCGCGCCGCTCCCCCGCCCTGAGCGCGTCGGCCAGGGCGAGGGCCGTGGCGAACGCGTCGGCATGGACGAACGTCGTGGGCAGGATCGCCGGCTCGCGCCAGCCGCCGTCGCCGTCCACGACGACCTGGGCCGGGCGCTCCTGCTCCAGGAGGGTCAGGATCGGCTTCGACGTGGGCACCGCGCCGAAGCGGAGAACGAGATCCGGGATGTGGGCCACGCGCCACGGTCCGCGGCGCAGGAGCTGGTCCCCGCGCGCGACCACCCGGGCCCGGTCGTGCGGACCACAGCGCGCGAGCGAGAGCGGGTCGGCCAGGATCGGCCAGTCGAGGGCGGCCGCGAGACGGCCGAGCGCCCCCGGGAGGGCGGGGTCGTCCTGCGGGCCGGCGACGATGAGGCCGCGCTCCACGGAGGCGAGGCGCCGGGCGAGGCGCTCGATCTCCTCGTCGGCGAGCAGGCGCCGGCCGGTGATCACCGCGGCAGGCGGCTCGCCGTCGCGCGGCCCGAGCGGGCCGTCGGGCACGAGCGGCTCGCGGAACGGGACGTTCAGGTGGACGGGGCCGGCCGGCCCGGCGAGCGCCGTCGCCACCGCCCGCGCCGCGACGGAGCGGACGTGGCGCGCCGTCACCTCCTCCCCGTCGAGGAGCGGCAGCTCGGCGAACCACTTCGCATGGCTCCCGAAGAGGCGAACCTGGTCGATGGCCTGGGCGGCCCCCCGGTCGCGCAGCTCGGGCGGCCGGTCGGCCGTGAGGAGGACCAGGGGCACCCGGCCCAGCGAGGCCTCGACGGCCGCCGGGAGCAGGTTGGCCGCCGCCGTGCCCGATGTCGTCAGGACGGCGACGGGCCGCCGTCCGGCCTTCGCGATGCCCAGAGCGAAGAAGCCCGCGCTCCGCTCGTCGTGCAGGACTCGGACGGTGATTCCCGGGTGGGCGCGGAGGGCGAGGGCCAGCGGCGTGGACCGCGACCCGGGGCAGACGACGGCGTCGGCGACGCCGGCGCACACCAGCGCGTCGACGAAGCCGCGGAGGGCCACAAGGTCGGTCACTGGATTGCCCTCCCGGTCATCGGTCGCCGTCCTCCAGGCGTCCCATCGCCGATACGACGGGTCGCAGCTTGATCCGCGACTCCTCCCACTCGCGCGCGGGGTCGGAATCGGCCACGATCCCGCACCCCGCGAAGAGCGTCGCCCGCTGCCCGTCAAGGAGCCCGCAGCGGAGGGCCACCATCAGCTCGCCGTCGCCGTCCGCGCCGAGCCAGCCCACTGGTCCCGCGTACCAGCCACGGTCGAAGCCCTCGTGCTCGGCGATAAGGGCGAGCGCCGTGTCGCGCGGCTCGCCACCGACCGCGGGCGTCGGGTGAAGTCGCTCGGCGAGGGCGAGGATCCCGGTCTCTTCGCGGAGGACGCCCTCCATCGGCGTGACGAGGTGCTGGACGTCGCGCAGGGCGAGGATCCCCGGGGCGGGTGCGACGTGGAGCCGCTCCACGATGGGGCGAAGGGCGTCGCGGAGCATCGTGACGACCACGGCGTGCTCTTCGCGATCCTTGTCACTGGCCAGGAGCCCGGCCGCCAGCCGTGCGTCCTCCGCCGGTTCCGAGCCGCGCGGCGCGGAACCGGCGATCGCCCCAGTGCGGAATGCCCGGCCTTCGGTCCGGGCCAGCCGCTCCGGGGTGGCGCCCAGGAACGTGACGCCGTCGCGGACGAAGGCGAAGGTCGTGCTCTCCGGCCCGGCCGCGGCGAGGCGCCGAAGGGCGTTGACGGGATCGAGCTCCAGGGACGAGCGCAAGGCGACGCGCCGGGCGAGGACGACCTTGTCGAGGCGGCCGCGTCCCACGGCGCCCGCGAAGAGGCCGACGAGCCTGTCCCAGGCGACGCGGTCGGGCCGCTCCCCGGTTGTGGCGAGGCGGGCGCCGGCCGGGCGGGCCACCAGCGCGCCCGCCG
>JAZDPM010000300.1:0-4475 GCA_043797725.1 Chloroflexota bacterium | reverse complement strand
CCTTCGCGGACGCCGCGCCGGAGCACGGCGACGCCGATCAGGACGAGCACGACGGGCACGATCAGGTCGCCCAGGGTGGGGAAGCCCGGGATCGTCGCTCCGAGGACGCCCCACCCGCCGAAGACCGCGAGGGCGCCGCCGACCCATGCCTGCCAGCGGATGCCCTCCCCGCGGGTGACGCGGACGGCCGCGATCACCAGGAGGCCGAACCCGGCACCGAGGCTGCCCCAGCCTGCCGAGGGCAGGCCGGCGGCGTCGGCGACGAGCCGCGCGGCACCGAACCCGGCGAGGACCATCCCCGCGTGGACCGCCCACGCTCCGGCCCGGCCGGCGAGGTGCCAGGCGACGAGAGCCCCGCCCAGGATGGCGAGGACGACTGAGCCGAGCACGGCGACCGCGGGGACGAACGAGGCGAGGACGAGGTAGCCGCCGAAGGCCACCAGGGCGAGCCCGGTCCAGAGCCCCAGGCGCCCGGCCTCGGCTTGGGAGATGCCCCAGAAGACGGCGCGAACCGCCGGTCCCGGCGGCGGCGTGCCGGCGCCCGACGCGCAGGGCTGGCCTGCGCCCGTCACCCCGAGTCCGGCCGTGCCGGGCCGGCCCGCGCCCTGGCCCGCCGGACGGTCGCCCCGCGGTGCCCAGCCGCGCCCGTCGTCGAGGACCTCGCCGGCGACGGCCGGTCGGGCAGCCTCCGTGTCGTCCGCGAAGCTCGTGGGATCCGCGCCGGCCTTGAGCGCCGCGAGGCGACGGGCGACCTCGTCGTCGGCGGGCGGCTGCGGGCGCGTGAGATCGGCCATGCGCTGATTGT
Source organism: Chloroflexota bacterium (assembly GCA_043797725.1). Taxonomy (GTDB): domain Bacteria; phylum Chloroflexota; class Limnocylindria; order Limnocylindrales; family CSP1-4; genus CTSoil-043. The sequence goes on along the minus strand of JAZDPM010000300.1, from coordinate 3,670 downwards.
GCGCCGAGGCTGCGGCTGGCTACTTGCCCAGCAGGCGAGCCAGGAACTTCGCCGTCCGAGGGTCCTGCGGCGCGTCGATCACCTGCTCCGACGGCCCCACTTCCAGGAACATGCCCTCGTCGATGTAGTAGACCCGGTCGGCGGCCTCGCGGGCGAACTGCATCTCGTGGGTCACGACGAGCATTGTCGAGCCCTCATGGGCGAGATCCGACATCACCGTGAGCACCTCGCCCACGAGCTCCGGGTCCAGGGCCGACGTCGGCTCGTCGAAGAGGAGGACCTTGGGCTCCATCGTCAGCGCCCGGGCGATCGCCACGCGCTGCTTCTGGCCGCCCGAGAGGCGCGCGGGATACTCGTCCCGCTTCTCGGAGAGGCCCACCTTGTCGAGGTACTTCTCGGCCGTCGCGATCGCCTCGTCGCGATCGACGCCGTTCACGCGGACCGGCGCCTCGATCAGGTTGTCGATCACCTTCATGTGCGGGAAGAGGTTGAACTCCTGGAAGACCATCTGGGCCCGCGTCCGGATCTGGCGGATCTGCTCGCTGTGCTCTCGGCTCCGGGAGTGGAGGGGGTCCGCGTCGATCCTGAGGCCGTCGATCTCGACGGCCCCTGCCGTGGGCTCCTCCAGGAAGTTGAGGCAGCGCAGGAGCGTGCTCTTCCCGGAGCCCGAGCGGCCGATCAGGCAGATCGTCTCGCGGGGATAGACCTCCAGGGTGCAACCCCGGAGGACGTGGTTGCTCCCGAAGTACTTCTCGATCGCCAGGGCCCGCACGATCGGGTCGGCGCCGGCCGGGGTGAGCGCGCCCGGCGCCGCGAACGGGTCGTGCAGCCCGGAGAGCTGATCGTGCCTGGCCGCCGTCGTCATCATCGTCATCGTCGCGCCCCCCTCAGATCCGCCGGTCGCTCTCGGCCATGCGCTTCTCCAGGCGGTCCTGGACGATCGACAGGACGATCGTCAGGCCCCAGTAGATCGCGGCGGCGACCATGAGCGTCTCGAGCGTCCGGAAGTTCGACTGGCCGACGCGCTGGGCCCGCCAGAGCAGCTCCGGCACGGCGATGATGGAGACCAGCGACGAGTCCTTGATCATGGAGATGAACTCGTTGCCGATCGCCGGGGTGATGATGCGGACCGCCTGGGGCAGGATGATGCGCCGCATGCGGGTACGGCCGGGCATGCCCAGGGCCTGGGCAGCCTCGGTCTGGCCGCGCGGCACGGCCTGGATTCCGGCCCGGAAGGTCTCGGTCATGTACGCCCCGTAGTTGAACGAGAGGGCGAAGATGCCGAGCGCCACGGCCGGGATCTCCGACACGACCGGGATTATCTGCGGCAGGGCGAGGTAGATGAAGAGGATCTGGACCAGGAGCGGCGTGCCCCGGACCATCGACACGTACAGCGTGGAGATCGCGTACAGGACGGGCTGCCCGCTCAGGCGCCCGAGGGCGCCCAGGACCGCGAAGCCGATCGCTATCGTGATCGAGCAGACGGCCACGAAGATCGTGGTGGTGACGCCGCCGAGGATGTACGGGCCCCACTCGGCCATGAAGGGGAAGTCGATCTTGCCGGCGTACACGAGGGACCCGAGCGCCCCCCCGATGACGAGGGCCCAGGTCACGACGAAGATGATCCGGAAGTTGCGGGTCTGACGGCGTCGCTGGGCGGCGATCGCCCCGACGATCGGGTTCGTGGGCTCGGCCGGGGCGACGCCCCCGGCTGGCGCGCCGATCGCGCCGGTCGATGCGCTCACAGGTGTCCTCCCTCCCGTCCAGAAAAGACGACGGGGGCATCCGCGGTGGACGCCCCCGTCGAGATCAGCCGATCGTTCCGGCTAGGTGCCCTGTTCGACCGTCAGGTCCAGGCCGAACCATTTCTCGGAGAGACCCTTGAGAGTCCCGTCGGCGTGCATCTCGTCGAGGATCTCGTTGACCTTCTCGACGAGGCCCGTCGGGTCGGGTCCGCTCTTGTCGAAGGCGACGCCGAGGGGCTCATAGAAGACCGGGTCGCCGACCTTCACGAGCGGCAGCCCGTCCTTGACCGCCGCCTCGACCGTGGTCGACGAGCTGAGCCAGCCGGCGAAGTCCTTGCGGCCGGCCTTCCACGCTTCGGCGCAGAGCCGGTCCGTGCTGAGGGTCGTCGCCGTGGAGCCGGCCGGCGGCTTCGCCGTCGGCGTGTACGAGCCGAGGTCCAGCGTCCCGCTCAGCCAGTCGAAGTACGTCGTCGCCTCGCCGGTGCAGATGGCCTTCCCGGCGAGCCCGTCGAGGGTGGTGATCCCCGAGGCCGTCGAGGCCGCGATCTGGGCAGGTGTGAAGTAGTACGGCTTGCTGAAGGCGAGGACCTGCTCGCGCGGGGTCGTGATCGTCATCGAGCCGACGCTGAAGTCCCAGCGCCCGCTCCACGATCCTGCCGTGATGATGTTCCAGTCCGGGGTGGTGAACTCGAGCTTCAGGCCGAGCCGCTTGGCGATCTCGGTCCCGACGTCGATGTCGAAGCCTTCGTAGGTGCCGTCGGACTTGAGCGACGACTGGGGCGGGTACTGGGGGTCGGTCGACATCACGATCTTGCCCGCGGCGAGAACCTTGCCGAGGAGCGAGTTCGGATCGACGGTCGGCGCCGGGGTCGGGGTGGCGGGCGCCGGGGTGCCTGGTGCTGCGGTCGGCGGCGTCGTCGGGGCCGGGGTCGGGGTGGCGCCCGCACCGCAGGCAGCCACCATGAGCGCGGCGATCGATGCGAGGGCCGTGAGCCGCAGGCTCTTCTTCATGATCTCCTCCAGTCCGATGACCGATCGGGATGCCCGGGCGGGGGACGCGCGCAGGGACCCGAGTCGCCGGGCTTGCTCCCGTGCCCGCGCGAACGCCCGCACTATGGCACCTTCGGTGGCCCGAGACAATGCATTTGCGCACGAGCCGAACCGCCCCTCTGTGCCGAGCCCCCCGGACGATAATTGCGGGCATGTCGACCTTCGTGCAGACCGTCCTGGGGCGGATCGACCCCGGGGGGCTCGGGTTCACCCTCCCTCACGAGCACACGCGGTGCGTCCTCTGGCAGATCCCGGCGCGCTGGGACTACTGGGAGCTGACCGGCCAGGACGAGCTGATCCTTCCGGAGCTGGGCCGCTTCCGCGAGCTCGGGGGGACGTGTCTCGTCGACGTGACCCTCCAGTCGATCGGGCGCGACCCCGCGCGCCTGCGTCGCCTGGCGGAGGCGTCGGGGCTTCACCTCGTCATGGGCTGCGGCTGGTACAGGGAGGCCTACTACCCCGCGGAGGCGCTCATCGACCGGCGCTCGGTCGGCTCGCTCGCCGACGAGATCGTCCGCGAGTTCGAGCAGGGCGCCGACGGCACGGGCGTGCGCCCGGGGATCATCGGCGAGATCGGGACCGACAAGCCGTGGCTGTCGGCGCAGGAGGAGCGCGTCTTCCGGGCGGTGGCGCGGGCGTCGCGCGCGACCGGGATGGCGGTCACGACACACGGCGTCATGTCGGCCGTCGGGCTCGCCCAGCTCGACGTCCTGGAGGATGCGGGGGCGGATCCGGGTCGGGTGGTCATCGGGCATGCCGATTCGTTCCCCGAGCTCGACCATTGGCTGCGCATCGCGGAGCGCGGCGCCTCGGTGGAGTGCGACTTCCTGGGCATGTCGTTCACGCCCCAGGAGCGCATGGGAGAGGCGCGGCTC
>JAZDPM010000270.1:0-2398 GCA_043797725.1 Chloroflexota bacterium | reverse complement strand
GCGACGTGTGCGGCCTCCCAGCCCGCGAGGGCGTCGCAGCTTCTGTCGGGCCTGCTTGCAACGGACGGCCGCCTGTTGCTCGTGACGATCACCAGCGACGACCTCGAATGGGCCCGTCGGGTCTGGTTGTCGATCCGTAGCCACCCGGCGTCGCTCCAGTCGTTCCGCGGACGGGGGAACGGCAAGGCCGGGCGGCGCCGGGGGCACTCACCCGTTCCTCATACGCTTCGATGAGGTCGAACAGCTCGTCGGCAGCGTATTGCCGGCCGTAGTCGCCTTCGCTGACCTGGCGCAGCACGCCGGCGTCGGCCAGGACCTTGAGGCCCTCCAGGGCTCGCTGGTGTCGCGCGCCGATCGCGGCGCGCATGGTTGCGGCCGACGTGATCGGCTGGGCCGGCAGCACTGGGATGATCCGAGCCGCAGCGGAGTCGCGTCGCGGGCGTCCAGCCCGCTGGAACCAGTCTGCCTCGAGCTCGGCGACTCGCGCGGCCAGGTCGACCGAGAGCGCGGCGGCCCGACCGCACGCCTCGGCGAAGGAGGCACACCAGGCGTCGATCCGCCCCTCGCGGAAGCCGACCAGCCCCTCAACGTAGAGGTTCGCCCTGGCCGCGAGGACGATCGAGACGGGCGGGACGAACACCGGGGCCACGCCGCGCCGGCGCAGGACCACGTGGATCAGGCATCGCCCGACGCGCCCGTTGCCGTGGATGAACGGGTGAATCGTCTCGAACTGCGCGTGGGCGATCGCCGCCTGGGCACCGGCCGGAAGGTCGTCGCGGTTCATGAACTCGCTCAGATCACGGATCAGCGGCTCGACCTGGTCCTCTGGCGGCGGCACGTAGCGAGCGTCTGACGGGTTCAGCAGCCGCCCGCCGATCCAGTTCTGCTCGCGGCGTAAGGCGCCAGGCATGACCCGTGGGCCCTCATGGGCCATGAGAGTCCGATGGACGGCGAGAATGTCGTCCACCGTGAGTTCGGGCTCGCCGTCCCCGATGGCGATGGCCTGCTCCATCGCCACGACGTTGGCGGCGACGGCCCTTGCGGTTCCCTTGGCTGCCCGCGGGTCGATGAGCGCGCGCGCCAGGTTGCGCTGGCTGAGCTCGATGCCCTCGATGCGGCTCGACGCGATGGCCTCCGACCGCAGGAGCAGCGCGCCGATGGCCTCGAGGCCGCGCACCCGTTCGTCCGAGTTCAGCTGGCCGACCGCGTCCTCGGCCTCGCTGATCAGCCTGGCGGTCTTGAAGCCGACGACGGGCTCGATCGCGGCGATCGTAGCGGGGACGAATGCGCGATAGACGAACGATTGGCGCGCCTTGCGGCCGCCCATCGCTCCCGGGTCACCTTCCCAGCGGCGCTCGATCCACGTCACAACCCGTCAATCGCCCTCACTACTTTGACGCCTTAGCGAAACCGTAGCGGCGTAAGCCGTCATAGTCAACGGGTCGATCGACGGGTGGGCGGGTTCCGCGGGTAGTAGCGAGGAAGCCGGCCTCGCGGCCGGCTTCGGTTCAGATCGCTGGAGCCGACACTCGGATTTGAACCGAGGACCTGCTGTTTACGAAATCTGAGGGTCCCCCGATATCTGCACTTTCTACACCCAACGGGGGTCCAGTAGCGTGGAGAACGTTGCACGAGCAACGATCGGTGCAGGTTGCGAGTCCTCCATGGGTGGCCGTCCTGCAGGGCTGGCTCACCGAGTTGACGACCGCCTGACGGGACGTCTCACCAACCCCGGGCACTACATCTAGGCGCCCTCGTCGGTCGGTTCGTCCGCGTACGTCGAGTCGTCCGGGTCATCGACCCATTCTCAATTCGGTCCTCGCTCGTGCGGCGGGAGTGTCCAGTCCGGGTTCACCTTCGGGAAGCCCCTTGGCGGCTCCATGCCCTCGTAGAAGCGTTGGTCCGGAGGCGGCCCGGCTGCCCCGACGGCGAAGCACAGGCCGGACGGCGTGCGCCGCCATGCGAACCACGACTGGCCGCTGCGGCTGACCTCCACCGTTATGCCGTGGCCTGCAGGCAGGCCACGCGCGTACACCTCGGCGAACCGGTCGAGGAGGTCGGATTGGTAACGGTTCCCGCTACTGCGATACCAGCCCATGTGGGCGGTCGCCAAGGTTTCGAGCGCATCCACCGTTTCCTTGAACTCGCGCTTGTCGAGTTGTCGGCCCCGCGCGTCGAGCCCCTGTATTCCGGCGTATCGCTTGAGGTCGTCTGCCGCCTGCCGTGTCCGCGCCGCCTCCGTCTTCACGTCGGCCTGTTGGCGGGCGATGGCGGCTCGGGCCTCGCGGAACCCTGTCGCCAGCACCAACTCCCGCGGCCAGCGACCAGCAAACCGGTGCAGCGCGGTCCGACGGAACTGGAAACTGACGGCGAGGGCCAGCAGCGACTTCCACGGCAA
>JAZDPM010000227.1:0-7509 GCA_043797725.1 Chloroflexota bacterium | reverse complement strand
GTGGCCAACCCCGACCTCCTCGCCGAGCTCGGGCGACTGGTCCGCGGCCTGGACGACGAGGGCCTGGCGGTGCGCCGTCCGGCGAGCCCGCGGCCGTTCCTCGTCGGGTTCGCCGCCGAGACCGGCAGCCTGGCCCGGGCCGCCGAGAAGCTCACCCGGAAGCGCGTCGACCTCATCGTGGCCAACGACGTGGCCGAGGAGGGCTCGGGCTTCGGCACGCCCACGAACCGCGTGACTCTCGTCGCGGCGGACGGGACCGAGGCCGCTCTTCCGCTCCTCCCGAAACGCGAGGTCGCCGACCGGATCCTTGACCGCGTGGCCGTCGCGCTGGACGCCCGCGACGCGGCGGCGCAGACTGGCGGCGACGAGCCCCCGCAGGAGACCCGCGTCCCGTGAGTGCCACCCCGGCCGTTCCCACCCGCCAGACCGTCCTCGACTTCGCCCGGATGCACGCCGACGGCGAGCGGATCGCGATGCTCACCGCCTACGACTACCCGACGGCCCAGCTTCTCGACGAGGCCGGCATCCCGGCCATCCTCGTCGGCGATTCGCTCGGCCAGGTGATGCTCGGCTACGACACCACGGTCCGCGTGACGATGGATGAGATGCTCCATCACACGAAGGCGGTGGCCCGCGGGGCGCGGCGGGCGATGATCGTGGGCGACATGCCGTTTCTCTCGTACTCGACCCCGGAGGAGGCGCTGGCAAACGCCGGGCGCTTCCTGCGCGAGGCCGGCGCCCAGGCGGTCAAGGTCGAGGGGGGGGTGCGGGCCGCGCGCATCATCGACACGCTGGTCAGGGCCGGGATCCCGGTCATGGGTCACATCGGCCTCACCCCCCAGGCGATCAACGCGCTCGGCAAGGTCCGGGTGCAGGGCCGGACCCGGGAGCAGGCGCGCGCCCTCCTCCACGACGCCCTCGCGGTCCAGGAGGCCGGCGCCTTCGCCATGGTCGTGGAGCTCGTGCCGGAGCAGCTGGCGGCGGCGATCACGGCCCGCCTCCGCATCCCGACGATCGGGATCGGTGCCGGCGCCGGGTGCGCGGGGCAGATCCAGGTGATCACCGACGTGCTCGGCCTGGGTTCCTTCGTGCCCCGCCACGCCCGGCCGTACGCCGACCTGCGCGGGACGATCCTGGCGGCAGCAATCGCCTATCGCGCCGACGTCGAGGCGGGCACCTTCCCGGGCGACGCCCAGTCGACCCGGATGGACGATGCGGTCCTCGACGAGGTGCTGGGCCGGGCGACCGTCGACCGCGCCGGGACCGCGGACGCCGTTGTTGGGGGGATCCCGCTCGACCGCGACCTGTGACCGGCCTGCCCGAAGCCGCCCCGGGCGGCGCGCCGGGTGAGCCGGGAGCTCCCTCCGGCCGGCCGCTCGTCGTCCGCACCCGCGCGGAGCTCGCCGAGGCGCTGGCCCGGACGGCGCGGCCGCTGGGCCTGGTCCCCACCATGGGCTGGCTGCATGACGGGCATCGCTCGCTGATCGCCCGGGGCCACGCCGAGAACGCGACCGTCGCCGTCTCGATCTTCGTCAACCCCCGCCAGTTCGGCAGCCCGGCCGATCTGGAGCGCTACCCGCGAGACGAGGCGCGGGACCTCGCGATCTGCACCGAGGAGGGGGTGGACCTCGTCTGGGCTCCGGGCGTGGACGACGTCTACCCGTCCGGGTTCGACACGGCGGTGCGTGTCGGCGCCGTTGCCTGGCCGCTGGAGGGCGCCGCCCGACCGGGCCACTTCGAAGGCGTGGCGACCGTGGTCGCCGTCCTCCTCGGGCTGGTCCGGCCCGACCGGGCCTACTTCGGGATGAAGGACGCCCAGCAGCTGCGGGTCATTGCCCGGATGGCGACGGACCTCGCCCTTTCCAGCATCGTCTCCTGCCCCACCGTGCGCGAGCCCGACGGCTTGGCGATGAGCTCGCGGAACGTCCACCTCTCGCCGGCCGAGCGCGCCGCCGCCGCCGTCCTCCACCGTGCCCTGCTGGCCGGGCGGGCGCGACGCGACGCGGGCGAGCGCGACGCGGAGGTGATCAGGGCGACCGTCCGGGTGGTCCTGGCCGGGGAGCCGCTCGCCGACGTCGAGTACGTCTCGCTCGCCGACGACACGACGCTGGCCGAGCTCGCGCGGGTCGACGGCCCGGCGCTCCTCTCGCTCGCCGTCCGCTTCGGGTCGACGCGCCTGATCGACAACGTGACGTTGTGACCTTCGGCGCGCCCGGGAACCGCGCGCCCGCCAACTCCGTCTCGGGGGCGTGACGCGGGCCGAGCCTGACCGCGTCGGTGCCCTGGGGTTGCCCCGATGATCGCCTCCGTCCGATCGACCCTTCTCCGCGGCCTCATGTTGCTCGCCGCCATGGCGCTCCTCGCCGGCGCGTGCGGCGGGAGCGCCGCCCTCCTGTCCACGGACGGGGAGTCTGCCCGCCTCCCGCCCGCCGGGGCCCCGGTCCCGGCCGCCACCGCGGGACCCGCCTCCGCCGGCGATACCGGCGAGCTGTCCTACCGCGCCGCAACGGACCTCGCCTGGAAGGGCCCGCTCATCGTGCGGACCGGCCAGCTGAACCTCGAGGTCGCGGTCCTCGACGACGCGCTCGCGGCCGCCGAGCGGGCGGTGACCGCAGCCGGCGGCTACGTCGCCGCGTCGCAGCGCCAGGGCAACGACGAGAACGCAGGCGCCATGGTGACCTACCGGATCCCCGTGGAGCGCTGGGAGGCCACCCTCGCCGCGCTCCGGAAGCTCGGCGCCAAGGTCCTCTCCGAGCAGACCAGCAGCGAAGAGGTCACCAGCCAGGTCGTCGACCTCGCCGCCCGCCTGACCAACCTGCGCGCGACCGAAGCCGCCCTCCAGGCGATCATGACCAAGGCGACGAAGATCCCCGACATCCTGGAGGTCCAGTCCCAGCTGACCGGCATCCGCGGGGAGATCGAGCAGCTGACGGCCCAGAAGCAGTCCCTCGAGGAGCGCGCCGCGATGGCGACGCTCACCGTCGGCTACTCCCTGCCGCCGGCCGTCGCGGTCACCCAGGTGCAGGAGGGCTGGGATCCCGCCAACGAGGTCGACCGCGCGGCGGCGACGCTCGTGGGCCTCGGCCAGGGCGTCGCGAACGCGGCGATCTGGCTCGTGATCGTCATGCTGCCGCTCGCCCTCGTCCTCGGGATCCTGCTCGGCGCAGCCTGGCTCGTCGTCCGCCGCTTCCGGCCGCGCCCGGCCCCGTCGGCCGCCCCCGTGACGCCGGACGCGCCGGCGGCCTAGAGCTCCTGGCGGCGGAAGCTCCGCCAGGCGAGGACCAGCGCCCCCAGGATGAGGGTGACGTTCGCCGGCACGGGACGCGCCAGCGGGCCCGGCACGGTGCCGCGCGCCCGCTGGCCAGTCTGTGTGCGCCCGTCGGGCGTCCGATCGGCGCGGCTCAGCGCGGCGTCGTCCTGCGCTCGACGAGTGCGAGGGCCTCGCGCAGGCGGCCGATCGTCTCCGCGTCCACGCTGTCGGGCTCCAGGTGCGGGCCCAGCCGCTCCAGGACGTCGCCGACCAGGCCCAGGAAGACGCCGGCGTCCGCGACGAAGAACTGGGGCTCGTTGTTGTAGCGCACGAGGGTCAGGCGACCCTGCAGCACGCGGCGGTCCTCCATGTGCGCCACCTGGGTGGCGAACGTGTGGCCCTGGATCCCGTCGGGGTTGTTCAGGAAGTTGAGCGCGTTGTCGATCGCGAGGCCGAAACGGGCGCGCCACGCGGTGAGGCGCTCGTGCACCTCCGGGGCGATCCGCACCTCGCCGACCTCGTCGAAGACCTCGGACGCCACGGTGAGGAGCCCGACCAGGGTCGAGCCGGCCCGCGCCCCCAGCATCACCTGGAGGGAGCGCTCGAGGGTGAAGACCTCGGAGTCGAAGCGCGGGTTGGTGATGACGTCGGTCAGGAGGTCCTCGACGTTGTCGAGGACGGCCGTGTCGGACATCGCACCGCCGAGGTGGAGGATCTCCTCCTTGAACAGGAACTTCTCTTCGTGGTCGAGCATGGGCCGATGGTACACCGCGGGAATCCCCGAGCCCCGGTCGGTCGGCCGGGGCTCGGGGGGTGCAGCCGGCGGCGTTCGCCGAGTCGGGTTACGGGTAGAGGCCGCGGAGGGCGGTCACGTCGGCGACGCGCTGAACGGCGACGAGGTACGCCGCAGTCCTCATGTCGACCGCCTCTCGCGCGGCCATGGCGAGGACCTCGGCGAACGAGCGGTCCATGATCTCCTTGAGCTTGGCGTTGACGACGGCCTCGCTCCAGTGATCGCGGTTGAGGTCCTGGACCCACTCGAAGTAGCTGACGGTCACGCCGCCGGCGTTGGCGAGAATGTCCGGGATCATGAAGACGCCCTTCTCCTGGAGGATCAGGTCGGCCTCGGGGGTCGTGGGGCCGTTCGCGGCCTCGGCGACGACCCTGGCCTTGATGCGATCGGCGTTGCGGTCGGTGATCTGGTTCTCGTAGGCCGCCGGGATCAGGATGTCGCACTCGAGCTCGAGGAGCTCGCTGTTCGTGATCGTCCTGGAGCCCGGGAAGCCCACGACCGTGCCGTGCACCTTCTTCCAGGCCAGCACGCGGTCTACGTCGAGCCCGTCCGCCTTGTGGATCCCGCCGCCGGTGTCGGAGACGCCGATGACCTTGGAGCCCTCGTCGGCCATGAGCCGGGCGGCGATGGATCCGGCGTTGCCGAAGCCCTGGACGACGGTGGTGGACTGGGTCAGGTCCATGCCGAGGTGCCGGGCAGCGTCGACGATGGTGAAGACGCAGCCGCGCGCCGTGGCCTCGTTGCGCCCTTCGGATCCGCCGAGGCTGATCGGCTTGCCGGTGACGACGCCGGGGACCGTGTAGCCCTGGTGCATGGAGTAGGTGTCCATCATCCAGGCCATGATCTGGGGCGTCGTGTTGACGTCTGGCGCCGGGATGTCGCGCTCGGGTCCGATGAGGACGCTGATCTCGGTCGTGAACCGCCGGGTCAGGGCCTCGAGCTCCTTGAGCGAGAGCCTCTTGGGATCGACCACGACCCCGCCCTTGCCGCCGCCGTACGGGATGCCCACGACAGCGCACTTCCAGGTCATCCACATCGCGAGGGCCTTGACCTCGTCGACCGAGACGTCCTGGTGGTAGCGGATCCCGCCCTTGGCCGGGCCGCGGCCCAGGTTGTGCTGCACGCGATAGCCGGTGAAGACCCGCACGGTGCCGTCGTCCATGTGGACCGGGAAGGTCACGGTCAGGGTGCGTCGCGGTTCGCGAAGGACCGCGCGGAGCCCCGGGTCCAGGTTGAGGCGTTCGGCGGCGAGGTCGAACTGGCGCTGCGCGACCTCCCAGGCATTGATGGCGGGCGCCGCCTGCTCAGTGGTCATAGAGAGAAGCTCCTCCTGCCGGGGCCCCGTCAGGGTGCCGCCGTCTTCGTCCGCCCCGGCGGGGCGGTCATGCTGCCGCCTTCGGGACGGCTGCCGGCACGGCGCGCGACCCGCGCCTGCGCGCGGGCCGTCGCGGCGCGACGGAGTTCACACACCGGGCCGATGATCCGGCCCCTGGATCCCCGCGGCCTAGGGCCGAACGGGGATGCTTCCCCCGGGCGGATCGGCCCGGGGGAATGGGGCAATGGTACCGTCACCGTTCCGTATCCGTCCCGCAACCATGCGGCCGTGGTTCGGAGGCCGCGACTGCCGCCCTCAGCGCGGCCGCAGGAACGCGGCGCCCAGGAGGCCCGGGCCCAGATGCGGGCCCGTCGAGGCGCCGAGGAGCGCGATCGAGACGTGCGCCGGGTCGACACCGCCGGGGATCCGCGAGACGAGCGCGTCCCGGAACGCCTCGACCTCCTCCCGCGGGCTGGTCGGCGTGTGGATGATGGCGAGCCGCTCGACCGGCCGCGCGCTGATCAGCTCGAGCACCCGTTCGCGGGCCTTCACCCGCGTCCGCGGCTTCTCGGCCATCGTCACGAGCCCATCGACCACCGTGATGATCGGCTTGACCGAGAGGACCGTCCCGATCGCGCTCCGCGCCGCCGAGAGGCGGCCGCCCTTGCGAAGGTACTCCAGGGTATCGATGGCGACGTAGAGATCGACGTCCTGAAGGCGCGCCACGACGGCTTTCGCGATCTCCGCGGCCGCGACCCCCGCGGTCGCCATCTCGGCGGCGAGGAGTGCCAGGAACCCGGTCGACATCGACGTCGTCAGCGTGTCGATGACGTAGATCTCCCGATCGGGGAGCGCCTGGGCCGCCAGCGTCGCGCTCCCGAACGTGGCCGAGAGCTTCGAGCCGAGGGTCGGGCAGACGATCGCGTCCGCTCCCTCCGCGAACAATCCTTCGAACGTCTCCTGGAACGTGCCGGGCGAGGGCGCAGCGGTCGTGGGGAACGGCGCCTCCGGCGCCAGCATCCGCTCCCAGAACTGCTCGGTGGAAAGGTCGACGCCGACCCGGAACTCCTCGGCGCCGAAGGTGACAAAGAGCGGCACGACCCGCAGGCCGGCGGCCGCCGCTACGCCCGGCGGGATGTCGGCGGTGGAGTCGGTGACGATTGCGACGCGGGACATGGGCCCTCCTCACTGGTCCTTGGGCGTCGATCATACGGCCCGCCGGGCGGGCAGACCCGGTCAATCGGGCGGCACCGCCTCGGCCTGGGCCCGACCGACGTCGTGCTCGAAGGCACGCAACCGCCACAGTGGCAGGAGCGCCACGGCCAGTAGCACGAACGTGGCCAGGAGCAGGCCGTCGATCCCGCGCGCTTCCGCGGCAATTCCGCCGGCCAGGCTCCCGATGATCTGGCCCACGGCGAGGAAGACGGAGTAGAGCCCCATGATCGCCCCCCGGTCCCGCGGGTACGGCTCCGACATGTCGGCCAGCAGCCCCAGCGCGGCCGGCGTCGCGCCGGCGAGGACGAAGAGCCCACCCACGATGAGCGCGAGGAAGCCCCCGAGGAGGGGCACGGACAGCCCGCCCCCGTGGTTGAGGGCGAGCGCGGCCGCCGCCAGCACGCAGCCGCCGGCGATCCCGTAGCCGATGATCGTGGTCCGCCGCAGGTGCTTGAAGCGATTGCCCCAGTAGACGAGCCCGGCGAAGAAGACCGCCATCCCGACGCCCAGGCCGGCGCTCACCGCGAGGGGCGAGAAGCCCTGCATCAGGGCCTGGTCGGCGAACTGCGGCTGGGGATCGCGGATGAGCTGGAAGATCGACTGCGCCGTCCAGAGGCCGATCACCGCGTTGATCGCGATCCAGGTGGGCGCCAGGAGCCAGACGTGGGCGCCACTCAGGATCTGCCAGTAGCGGGCGAACGTGGTTCGCCGCTCGTGCTCGTGGCCGCCGTGGTCGACGCGCGGGTCGCTGATCCCGAAGCGGTAGATGCACCACGAGACACCGTAGAGGACGGCGTTGGCGAAGAAGGCGACGTTGCCGAGGGCCGTGTAGAGGACGCCGGCCACCACGATCCCCCCGCCCAGCCCGGCCAGGGTCGCCGCCTCGAACCGGGCGACCGCCCGGCCGCGGAGCGCCTCGTTGCCGACCGTGGCGAG
>JAZDPM010000222.1:0-4045 GCA_043797725.1 Chloroflexota bacterium | reverse complement strand
GCCCGTCGATCTCTGGGCGGCGCGCGACGCCTACGTCGACGTCGTGCTGGGCCTCGAGACGCCGCAGGCGTTCTCGGCTCGCCTGCTCGGCGACACCGCTCCGGCGCCCGCCCGCCGCGAGCTCGAGACGCTCCTGGAGGCCCAGCGCTGGCGCCTGGCGATGTTCGCCAGCGACGGCTGGTACTGGGAGGAGCCCACCCGCCCGGAGACGAGGCACGTGCTGCGCTGCGCGGCGAGGGCGGCCCGGCTCGTCGACGGGATCGCGGGGACGCGCCTGGAGCCGCGGCTGGTCGAGGATCTCGCCCTGCTCGTGGCGCCGAGCCGGGGAGTCGACGGGATCGCGATCTACCGGGAGGCGCTCGCCGAGGTTGGCCAGAGCCCGGCCTGAGGGGGCGGCCGCCCAGACCGCGGCGCAAGTCCGGCGGCGCAAGTGCCACCATGGGTCGGCCCAGCCCGGCCTGGAGAGGGCCAGAGCCCGGCCCCTGAAACGGACGAACCGCCGGCAGGGCCAGCGGTTCGTCTGAGGCTCGGGTCGGCGGAGGGAGGGAGGAGGAGGGAGGTGCCTCGCCGAGCCGCGTATGGTGGGCCCGCGAGCGGGCCGGATGTCGGCGCGCGCCGATGAGCGGCGCGTGCGGGGCCTCTTGAATCGCGTTGCGTCGTTGGTATAGTCGAGTAGGACAACCGGATGCTAGTTGGACTATCACACTGTGTCAATGGGCGAGAAGTCCCGTGTCCTCGGCGAGAAGTCCCGAGAACGACGGGCCAGTCCGCAGGGGTCCACCGGGGCCGAGGGGCCCCCGTCGCACGCTTCCCCCTCGTCAGATCATGCCGCGCCCCCGTCAGAGAGCGCCCCTGACGGGCGGGACGCCCGCGGCCTCGACGTCGCCCGCGACTCCGACGTCCCCATCTCCACGCAGCTCTACTGGCAGCTCGCCTACCAGGTCGACACCGGGCGGCTCCACGCGGGCGCGCGGCTGCCCACGGTGCGCGAGCTGGGCGCCGTCCTCCGGGTCAACCCGAACACCGTCCGGGCCGTCTACCGACGCCTCGCCGACGCGGGCTACGTGGTCAGCCGGCACGGCGCCGGCACGCGGGTCGCGGCCCGCCCGCCCGTGCGTCGGACGACCGGGGCCCTGGACGGCCTCGTCGCGGAGCTGCTGCGCACCGCGGCCCGCGCCGGGTACTCCGCCGACGAGGTGGCGGCCGCCGTCTACGCCGTCGCCACGGAGCGTCGGCGGCCCGGGCCGCGCGTCCACGTCCTCTTCGTGGAGTGCACGGCGGCCGACGCGCGTCGGGCGGCCGAGACCATCGGCGCCACCTTCGGCGGCATCGCCGAGGTTGACGGCGCCCTGATCGACCATGTCGTCGATCGCCTGGAGCGGCACCACTACGACCTTGTGGCCACCTCGACCTTCCACGCCGACGAGGCGATCGCCCTCGTCGCCGGGCGGGCGCGCGTCGTCGCCCTGATGGCGGCGCCGTCGTACGCGGAGCTGCTCGACGAGATCGGGGCGCTGCCACCCGGCAGCACGATCGGCATGGTCTGCTCTTCGACCCGAAGCACGGCCAACATCGAGAACTGGCTCGCCCGCTCCGGGGGCGGCACCCGCCTCATCGAGGCCGTGGCCGGCGACGAGGAGGCGCTCGACCGGGTGGACCGAGACGCCGATCTGCTCCTCCTGACGCGCGAGGCGCTCGAGATAGGGCTGGCCCCCCGCTTCCACGCGCCCGAGCGGATCCGCGAGTGGACCTACGACCTTGACCCGGCCGGGCTGGAGCTCCTGCGCCTGGCGATCGAGCGGGTCCGCGCAGCGCGACCCGACGAAGGATAGGGCCCCGGCTGCTCGCCGAGATCCAGGCCCCGGCTACTCGCCGAGCAGGATCCGCCGCAGGGCCGGGAGGGGCGGCGTGCCGTGGGCGAGGACCGCCTCCAGGTGCTCCCGGTACGCGAAGCCGGGCGTCTCGCCGAACCCGCCGATCACCCGCGGCGGCGCCACGGCGGAGGCCCCACGCGGATCGCCCGAGGCCGCCGCCAACCGCCGTCGGCGCTCCTCCTCGAGGTCCCACATCGCGACGGACCCCACGAAGTAGGTCGCCAGCTGGGTCGAGGTGAGCCGCGCCCGCTCGTACTTCTTCACGGCCTCGCTGCGCTCCTGGAAGCCGCCCTCGACCATCAGGCCGACGGCCTTCTCCTCGGTCATCCCGTGGGTGTGGATCCCCACGTCGATGAGGGCGTTCGTCACCGCCCGCAGGTAGAGCTTCCAGTGGACGAGGAGGAGGGCCAAGTCGTCGGCACCGTAGCCCAGGTCCATCATCACCTGGGTCACGTAGACGGCCCAGCCCTCGGCGAAGACGCCCGACGCGAAGGCCGCCCGGACGAAGGAGGGCGAGCGGTTCGCATAGGCGAGCTGCAGGTAGTGGCCCGGAACCGCCTCGTGGATCACGAGGGTCACGAGCATCCGGTCGTTGTCCTCGCGCAGGTACGACTCCACCTGTTCGGGCGACCAGTCGTCCGGGGGCGGGGTCACGTAGAAGTAGCTGCGCAGCCCGCGGTCGAGGGGCCCGGGCGAGCTGAGCATCGCGCCACCGAAGGCTCGCAGGAAGACGGGCGTCCATTCGATCGCCAACGGCTCGTCGGCCAGGCCGACCAGGTCGCGCTCGCGGCAGAACGCCTCGACCCGGGCCAGCTCGGCGCGACAGAAGTCGAGGAGCTCCTCGGGGCGCCGGTGGGCGGCGGCGATCGTGTCGAGGGCACCGCGGACGAGGGCGCCATCGTCCTCCGGAACGGGCTCGTCCGGTCGAAGGCTCGGCCAGAGCCCGCGGGCGAGGCGGACCATCTCGGCGCCGACGGCGGCGAACTCGCGCCGGGCGCGCGCTTCGAGCTCGCCGGGGGTCATCTCGACCTGGAGGGTGTGCCGGAGCTTCGCGGTGTAGAGGTCCGGGCCAAGCCGGCCCTCGCCCTCGGCCGCCGGGAGGACGGCCTCCCGCAGGTGGGTCGCGAAGGCGTCCAGCGCGGCCGCGGCGCCGGCGACTGCCGGCTCGAGGCGCGTCCGGACGGGGGCCAGCTCGCCCTCCTCGTCGGCGGCCGCGGCAGCGGCGAGGGCCTCCCGGCAGAGGTCGCCGATCCCGGGCAGCTGGGTGAGCGCGACCTCGGCGTGGAGCCGGCTGACAGGGCGGCCCGGGACGCCGATGAGTCGTGCGCGGGCGGCGCCCAGGACAGCCGGGATCCCCTCGATCCGCGCGGCGATAGAGGCCAGGCGCTCACCCAGCGGCGCGAACTCGCGGGCGAGCAGGAGGTGGATCCCCTCGCCGAGGAGGTAGACCCAGGCCAGCGGGTCCCAGGCTTCGGCGCGGAGGTCGGTCTCGGCGAAGCGCATCGCGGCCAGCTCGCCCAGGACGATGTCGCGATCGACCGACTCGTCGGCGGTCAGGCCGTCGCCCGGGAGAGCGGCGAAGGCCGCGCTCCAGCGATCGACGAGCGCCACCAGCGTCCGCGACCCGGCCTCGGTCTGGTCGGGCCACGCGCCGTCGTGGTCGTGGTTGCCGAGCCAGGTCGCGAAGACGGGGCTGGCGCGGAAGAGATCGGCGAAGAGGCCGTGGACGAGCTCGTCGAACGTGGTCACCGGTGGCTCCGAGCGGGTAGCGCGAACTGCAGTCCGTGGAGGATAGCCCGGCGAGGGACGCGGCGAGGGACGCGGCGGTGGCAAGCGGTCGCGCCCGGGGGAGACCCGGGGGTAGGATCAACGGATGAGCGACCCGGTCCCCCCGAGCACGACGCGATCTGAGCGCCCGGGCCCGCCCGAACCGGCCCCCCCGAGCACGACACGATCTGAGCGCCGGGCCCGGCCCGACCCGGCCCCGGCCGCGGCCGCGGCCGCACCATGGGTGACGCCCGTCACGCTGGTCGGGCGGCGCGTCCGCATGGAGCCGCTGGAGCTGTCGCACGTCGCCGGGCTCGCGGCCACGGGCGCCGACCCGGCGACGTGGACGTGGATGCACGCGCCCCTCACCGACGAGCCCTCGATGCGCGCCTGGGTCGAGGACG
>JAZDPM010000219.1:0-7827 GCA_043797725.1 Chloroflexota bacterium | reverse complement strand
GATCGCCCAGGTAGCCAAGGCTGAGGCCCGGCGCCGAGTGAATGGTAGAGCTCTCTACGATGTCGAGGCGCGCCGTGGCGTCCTGGCGGGTGGCGAGGACCGTCGCGGCGGGGTCGAGACGCATCTGGCTGAGCCGCTTGTAGGGCGAGAGCTGGAGCTCGAATTGCGGCGGGAAGACGGCGAGGAGCGCGAGGGCCACGACGAGGGCGGCGGTTGCCGATCCGGTCGCCCGGCGTGCCGGTCCGGCGAGGATCAGGGCGGCGCCCGCCCCGAGGACGGCACAGATCAGGACGGCGCGCTCGCTGCCGAGCCAGGAGAGCGCCAGCGGCGCGACCACGGCGCCGACCGCCGACCCGGCGAGGTTCGCCGCATAGATCCGCCCCGCGCGCTCGGGCTCGCCGCTCAGCATCGCCCCGACGAGCGCGCCGGCGAAGACGAACGGCGCCGCCAGCACCAGCAGGTAGGCGACCAAGAGGGCAAGCTGGGTCTGGTCCCAGGCGATCGCGTACGAGTCGAAGGGAAGCGCGTTGACGAGGAGGTAGGCGAGCGGGGTGGCGAGCGCGAAGCCGAGCGCGTACCAGGGCCACCACGCGGGGGCGCGCAGTCGCGGCCAGAGCGCCAGGAGGGAGCCGCTCGCCCCGAAGCCGAGGAGTGCGAGGCTGATCACCAGGAAGGCGAAGTGGTAGAACTGCGCGATCGAGAAGATCCGGATCAGCGCCACCTGCGAGAGCAGCACGGCGGCGGAGAGAAGCCCCATCCCGGCGAGCGCGCGCATCGCCGCTCCAGTGTGGCACGCTGCGGCCGTATCGAGGAGATGAGGAACGGCGTCGGCACCGCGGCGCCAGCCGCCCGGGATCGGCATCGGCCGCCCGGGGTTCGCATCGGCCGCTCGATGGTCCGTCGGCGCCACGGCGGCGCCACGGCGGCCCCGGGGGGCTCTGGTATCCTCCGCCCGTGCCGTTCGACATCATGGGGATCCGCATCCCCACCCTCCAGCAGGACAACGTCGCGATCCGCTGTCGCGGGTGCAGTGGCGTCATCGAGGGCACGCCGTTCCGGGTCAACGTGATGGACGTGGTCGCCACCGAGGTAGCCCGGACGTGGGCGGGGACGACCACCATCAATCCCGGCCCCTACCAGTTCCATCCCGACCCGGCCTGCGCGCGCGCCTGGATGCGTGCCTGCGGCTACCTCTTCTGCCGCCGTTCGGCCGTCCGCGAGCTCATGCGCCCGATCGTGGTTCCGGGCGACGAGCCGCGGCTCGGCCTCTGCGACGGGCTCCACCGGGACGACCACGAGCTCGTCCCGGCCTGAGCGCGGCCCGTCCGACCGGATTATCGAGGTCACCACCGCGTGTCCGTCGCCCTTCCCGCAGCGACCTCGCTGATCGCGCTCCTCTTCGCCTCGGCCCTCGGGGACCAGCGGCGCGAGCGCGGCGCGCCGCCCCGGTGACGCTCGCTCGGAACATCCCCGCCGGAACGGCCGCCGTCGCCCTTGCCGCCTGCCTGTTCGGGACGCTCGGGCCCGCGTCGCGCGTGGCCTACGAGGCGGGGCTGACGCCCCTGGCGTTCGTCTTCTGGCGAGCTGCCGTCGGGACCCTGGCCCTCGCGGTGCTCCTCGGCTTCCTGCACGCGCGGGGCCGCAGCCGCGTCCGCTGGCGGGCGCTGCCGCCCCGCGCGCTCGTCGCGCTCGCGCTTGCCGGAGCGACGAACCTGGTGCTCAACCTGGCGATCTTCTCGGCCTTCGAGCGCACGAGCATCGCCCTGGCGCTCCTCGGCCTCTACACGTACCCAGCGCTCGTCGCAGGCGCCGCGGTGGCGCTCGGCGAGGAGCGCCTGACCCGGACGCGGGCGGTGGCTCTCCTGCTGGCCCTCGCCGGGATGGTCGTCGTGGTCCTGGGCGGCGCGACCGGCGGCGGCGCGTTCGACGAGCTCGGCTTCGGCCTGGCGCTGTTCGCGGCAGCGATGCAGGCGATCTACGTCCTGCTGGGCCGGCGCGGCTTCCGCGCCATCCCTTCGGAGGAGGCGACGTTCGGCGTCATCGGCACGACCGCGGTCGGCTTCCTCGCGCTCGTCCTCGTGACGGGCACGGCCGACGTGGCGGCCCTCCCCCTGCGGGATCCCGCGGCGCTGCCCGCCCTCCTGTGGGCCGGGATCGGGGGCGCCGCCGTGCCCACGCTCCTCTTCCTGCTGGCCATCCGCTCCATCGGCCCGACGAAGACGTCGATCGTGGCGCTCCTGGAGCCGGTCTTCGGGGCCTTTCTTGCCGCCCTGTTGCTGGCCGAAGGGCTGGGCCCCGTCCAGGTCGGCGGCGGAGTCCTGGTGCTGGCGGCCGCGGCCCTGCTCCAGCGCGGCGGCGAGGACGCCGAGCCCCACGAGGCGGCCAGCGGAGCCGCCTGAGCGCAGGCCAGTGGAGCCGCCTGGGCGCCACCGCCTCCCCCGCCACGGGGGCGGCCGCCGGCCGGTCCCGCCGGGCCGGGTCACCGGTCCGACCAGGGCCCGCGGGTATACTGAAACCCGGTTCCGCTCGGGCTCCCGGCCCGCCCAATCCCCCACGACCGAGGTCCAATGCGCGTTCGCAAGGCCGTCTTCCCCGCCGCCGGGTGGGGAACCCGCTTCCTTCCAGCCACGAAAGCCCAGCCCAAGGAGATGCTCCCCCTCGTCGACCGGCCCGTCATCCAGTACGCCGTCGAGGAGGCCGTGGCGGCGGGCATCGAGCAGGTGATCATCGTCACCTCCAGCCAGAAGCGGGCGATCGAGGATCACTTCGACCTCAACTACGAGTTGGAGCATCTGCTGGAGGAGCGCGGCGAGATCGATCTCCTCCGCCAGATCCGCCATATCAGCGACCTCGCCCAGATCGCCTACGTTCGCCAGAAGGAGCAGCTGGGCCTTGGCCACGCGGTCCTCATGGCGAAGGAGGTGGTGGGCCACGAGCCGTTCGCGGTGATCCTCTCGGACGACGTCGTCGTCGGCGAGCGACCCTGCATCGGGCAGCTGATCCACGCCTACCACCAGGTCCACGGCTCCGTGGTGGCCGTCACCGAGGTGCCCCCCGAGGACACCGGGCGCTACGGCATCATCGCCGGGACGCAGGTGGACGGCCATGCAGGCCGCCTCTGGAAGGTCGATCGGGTCGTCGAGAAGCCGGCGCCCGGGGAAGCGCCCTCCAACATGGCGATCATCGGCCGTTACGTCCTGACGCCCAAGATTTTCGACAAGCTGGAGCAGACGCAGCGCGGCGCCGGCGGCGAGATCCAGCTGACCGACGCGATCGAGGCGCTCATGCAGGAGCAGCCGGTCCACGGGTATGCCTTCGAGGGAACCCGCTACGATGCCGGCACGCCGATGGGCTGGCTCAAGGCATCGGTCGAGCTCGCCCTGGCGCGACCCGACCTTGGCCCCGAGTTCGCGGACTTCCTCCGCGGCCTCGAGCTCTGATCCGACCTGCGGACGACCGAGGACAGGGAGAGAACGAAGAGTGGCAGGACTCGGCGACGTGCTCGGCGGCCGATACCGGCTCGTCGAGCTCCGGGGCCACGGCGGGATGGCGACGATCTACCGCGCCACCGACGCCCAGCTGGGCCGTGAGGTCGCGGTCAAGGTGCTCCACCCCGAGTACGGGCGCGACCCCGACTTCGTGGCGCGGTTCAAGCAGGAGGCCCAGTCGGCCGCCTCCCTCAGCCACCCGAACATCGTCGGCGTGTACGACTTCGGCTCGGACGCCGACGGGCCGTACATCGTCATGGAGCTCGTGGACGGCGAGGACGTCGCGACGCTCCTCGCGCGCAACGGCCCGCTCCCGCCCCGCCAGGCCGCGCGCCTTGCCGCCGAGGTCGCCCACGCCCTGGCCGCCGCGCACGCCCGCGGGATCGTCCACCGGGACGTGAAGCCGGGCAACGTGCTCGTCTCCTCCGACGGCCGCGTGAAGGTCACCGACTTCGGGATCGCCCGCGCCTGGGCGGACGCCCGCCTGACCCTGCCCGGCGTGACGCTCGGCTCGGTCCACTACTTCAGCCCCGAGCAGGCGCTCGGCGAGCAGGCGACCGAGGCGTCCGATATCTACAGCCTTGGCATCGTGCTCTACGAGCTCCTCTCCGGCCGGCGCCCGTGGGAGGGCGACAGCGCGGCGGCCGTTGCGATGGCCCGCATCTCCTCGCCGCCGCCGCTCGTCTCCGCCGTCCGACCGAGCGTCCCGCCCGCCCTGGAGGCGATCGATCGCCGGGCGCTCAACCCTGATCCCGCCGCCCGCTTCCCCAGCGCGGAGGCGATGGCCCAGGCCCTGGAGGGCTTCCTGGACGAGGGCGCCGCCCGGCCCGTCTCTCCAGCCCGGCCCGTCCCTCCCACCGCGGCCGTCGCGGCGGGAGCCATGGCAGCTCGACCCTTTCCGCCCGACGCGTATGCGGGCGGTCCTGCCCGAACGGGCCCCCCCGCGTGGCCGCCGGCGTCGGCCCCCCTGGAGGAGATCGAGCCCGAGGGGCCCCGCGGCGCCAGCCCCTGGACCTGGGTGGCCGGCCTGCTGGGACTGGTGATCCTCGTCGTCGCGGGCTTCGTCCTCTTCCGCATCCTCACCGCGGACGGCCCGGCGGTGACGCCCGGCCCGGGCACGGTCACGCTCCCCTCGTTCATCGACCAGTCGTTCGACAGCGCGATCGCGACGGCCCAGCAGCTCGGGATCGAGCTCGAGCCGACGTACGTGAAGCGCAACGACAAGGCCGAGGGGACAATCGTCAGCCAGGACCCGCCCGCCGGCAACGAGGTCAACAAGGGGTCGGTGGTCAAGGTCGAGGTCGTCTCCGGCAAGGAGATCGTGGCGGTTCCCCAGCTCATCGGACTGTCGGAGGCCGACGCGATCCGGGCCATCACCGACGCGAAGCTGACGCCCGGCATCCGGACCGATTCGTACGACCCGACGGTCGCCGCCGGGTTGGTCATCGGCACGTCGCTCCCGGCCGGCCTCGACGTGCCGACCGGGACGCCGATCAACTACGAGGTGTCGAAGGGCCCCGAGCCGACGCCCAGCCCCACGCCCAGCCCCACCCAGGCAACGGTGACGGTGGGGAGCTTCCTGGGCCTGACGGTCGCGATGGCGAAATCCGAGGCAACGACGGAGGGCCTGGTCATCCAGTGGCAGGGGGCGACCCCGGCCGACAGCGATCTCGTCAGCGCCCAGAACCCGGCTCCGGGAGCCGTTGTCGCGATCGGATCGTCGATTCTTCTCTCCGCGGCCGCTCCCACCCCGGTGCCGACGCCGACGCCGACACCCGCGCCGACGGCGCCACCGGAACCGACGCCCGCGCCCGAGCCGACGCCGGCACCGACACCGGCCCCGTAGCGGGTCAGGCCTCGGGGTCGGCCCAGATCCCGCCGGGCACCGCGAACGCGGGTCCGAGCGGGTCGACGACCGTGAGCGTGTCGGAGCCCCCTGATCGTCCGGCGGGAACGGGGCGCCAGCACCCGCGCAACTCGTTGCCGCGGAGCGGAACGGCCGGCGGGTCGAGCCCGCAGGTCCCGCCGATCAGAGGCGCCACGGAGCGCCGGTAGTGAACGCAGGTCGCGCAGCTGGTGCTCGACCGGCGGCAGACCCAGCAGCGCGCGGCCTCGGGCTGGGGCGTCCGGCAGTGCGGGCAGCGCCAGTTCGGCATGGCCGGATCGTAGCTGCGGACGCACCGAATGTCGAGGGGTTCTGCGCGCACGCCGAACGCGCGTGCGATTCGAACAGGCGGTCGGTCCGGGCGCGGGTCGCTCCGCGCCTATTCGATGATGGTGATGGAGATCTGGGCGGAGGCCTCTCCGAACTCCGCCGTGCTGACGAAGGCTGTGGCGAGGCCGCTGCCCACGGTCGCCCCGGCCGGGATCGTGGTCCGGAAGGTCGCCATCCCCGACTCGTCGCTCTCGTTGTCGTCGGTGATGACCGGGACGCCGGGGATCGAGAGGGTGAAGGTGACCACCTGCCGGGAAAGGAGGCCGCCGTCCGGGTCGGTGACCCGGGCGCGGAGCTCGATACCCCGCGGCAGGCGGGTCGCGCTGATCCGGTAGGCCGAGGCGCTCAGGCCCAGGTCCAGGCGCCCGGATCCGCGCCGGATGGTCAGGAGCGCGGTCCCCACGTTGCCGGCAGGATCCGTGGCGGTCAGGGTGACCCCGTTGGCCCCGGAGCGAAGGGTCACCTCGAGGGTGAAGGCGCCCTTCGCATCGGCCGTCGTGGTGGCCGACGTCCCATTCGCCTCGTTGCGGGCGACGACGACGGAGCTGCCCTGGGTCTTCCCCGTGATCGTGGCGATCGCCCCGTTGACGGTGGCGCCGTCTTCCGGTGCGCTGACCGTGATCTTCGGCTTGGACCTGTCCAGGACGTAGGTGACGACGGGCGACGTCTCGCTCTCCCCGCCCGGGCCCACGAGCGTTGCGGTCACGTCGTTGCGGCCGGGCTCGAGCGGCAGGCTCTCCACGACGAAGGAGGGCGTCTCGCCGACGGCCACGTCGCGTACGGCCACCGGCTCCTGTTCGGGCAGCGCGACGTAGATCCGGACGAGGTAGCCGTCCCGCCCCACCACCTCGAGCGGCACGGTCCCGAACAGCGTCGCCGTCGGCTTGTTCGTGGAGGCCCTCTCCGGCGCCCTGAGCGTGGGCGGGGCGGGGATCGGCACGAGGCTCGCGCTCGGGCTGGCCGTCGGCAGGACCGAGTCGGCGATCCCCCCGAGCGCCGTGCCGATCGCCGAGACGACGCGGGGCAGGACGCCGGTCACGGTGGAGACCACGACGGCCGCGAGCGCCACCACGGCCACCACCAGCGCAAGTCGTGCCGGCAACGGCATCCCGCGTGCCGGCTCGGGAGTGGGCCTCCCGACCGAGCGGGCGACGACGGGGCGTCGCGGCGCCGGCGGCAGCTGGCGGGGCTTGCCGGAGGAGGGCGGGCGGGGGCGTACCTGGCTCGGCCGGTCGCGGCGGGAGGTCATCGCGGGGCATTGTCGCACGGCCCGACGGGGGAGCCATCGCTGCCTGCGTCCGTTGCGGTCCGGTGTACGCTGGGGTCCTCACGGGGGGTGAGGAGCGCGCGTGCGAGGAGGCTGGGCAGTGATAGAGCGAGAACCGCCGCGGCGAGCCGCCATGCCGGCCGCGACCGCACGGTCGGGTGCGTTCGCCCCGCCCGCCGCCCGGCGTCCCGCGACCACGATGCCCGGCACGGTCCGGACGGTGATCCGGGTGGGGACCGGCACGGGGCCGGCCGCCCGACTGTCGCCCATTGCCACCGGCCCGGGGCGACCCCCGGCTCCGCGCGCCGTGCCGCCGCCGCCGCCCCGCCCGATGCACCCCCCGATCGCCCGGGCCATGATCTCGCCGCGGGTCGCCGCGACCGCGCTCCAGGCGAGCGTCGCCGCGGCGCGTCCCGGCGCAGCCGGCGGCGCCCGGCTGGGCTTCGGGATGCCGAGCCTGCGCCGCAACGTCTGCCCGCACTTCTTCATCAGCGGCGCCCGCGGGACGATCCCCATCCAGGCGCCGCACCTCCTCAAGGCGCTGGTGCGCCAGGAGGCGAACGTGTCGCGCTGCCAGGTCCGGGGCGGGGTTCACCTGGACCAGGGCTACGTCGGCGACGTCTGCGTCTCGGCGCGCTTCAACCAGTGCGTCTTCTACGAGGACGAGCTGTCCCGGTGACCTCGCCGGGGACGCCCGGGCTCCGGGGCGGATCCCCGCCTGCCCGCCCCACGGCGTACGCGGACGCCGTGGCCGCCCTCCAGGGGCGCGGCCGCTTCGGGATCCGCCTGGGGCTGGGTCGAACTCGTGCCCTGCTGCGCGAGCTGGGGAGCCCGCAGCTCGGGATCCGTGGCGCGCT
>JAZDPM010000326.1:0-2239 GCA_043797725.1 Chloroflexota bacterium | reverse complement strand
ATCCCGATCCCCGTCTCGAAGAGCGTGGAGAGGACCACGGGCACGCGGGCCGCCCGCGCCGCGGCGGCGATCTCGGCGACGGCGACCGGCCCCCCGACCCGCGACGGCTTCACGACCAGCACGTCCGCGGCGCTCTCGGCGAGGAGCCGGTGGGCCGCGATTGGTGCGTAGACGGCCTCGTCCGCGGCAATCGGCACGGCGACCCGATGGCGCAGCTCCGCCGCCCCGGCCGTGTCGTCGGCGGGGAGCGGCTGCTCCACGTACTCGATCTCGAAGCGCGCGATCGCCTCCAGGCGATCCTCCGCCGTCGGCAGGTCCCACGCCCCGTTGACGTCGACCCGCAACCGCACGTCGGGCCCGACGGCCCCCCGGATCGCCCGCACCCGGGCCACGAGATCTTCCGTCTCCCGCTCTGCGCCCGCCTTGAGCTTGAGGGTCGTGAAGCCGGCCTCGATGGCCTGGAGGGCCGCCTGGGCGCCCTCCCGCGGGGCCGCGAAGCCGATCGTCCCGTTGACCGGGATCGGGGCGTCGTCGAGCACGCCGGCAAGGTCCAGGCGGGCCCCGTCGAGGGCGGCCCGGAAGGCACGGCCGGGCCCGCCCAGGAGCTGGAGCTCCTCGGGGTCCGGCAGGTCGCCGCCGCGGGCCCGTCCCGCCGTCTCGCGGATCACCCGGGCCAGGATGGTCTCTTCCACCTCGGTCGCGTCGGGCTCGAGGACCGCCTCCCCGAGTCCCACTCGCCCGTCGGCCGATACCAGGAGGACGATCCACGCCTCGCGGTGGAGCCACATCCCGGTCGCCGTGGCGAACGGACGGCGGAACGGGACCCGCACCCGGTGGGCGGACAGGCCGGCCACCGGCACGGCCTCGAGAAGCGCGCGCAGCGCCGCCGGATCGTGGCTCATGCCGGGAGTCCCCCAACGGCCAGGCCGAGCGCGAAGAGGACCGAGAACGCGAGCGCAAAGCGGGCCGTCCCCTTGAGCACCGCGTTGAGCTCGCGGGGCTCGCCGAAGCGGCGCACCGTTCGCAGCAGGGGAACCGCGAGCGGGACCGTCACGAGCGGCAGGCCGACCGCGAGCGCCCTCGGGTCCGTGCCGCCGGAAGGGACCTGGAGGACCAGGAGCGCGGGCACGGCGTAGGCGACCGCGAGGAGGAGCTCGTACTCCGTCCCGGTCGCCTTCCGCCCCAGGATCACCGCCAGCGTCCGCTTTCCGGCGACCGCGTCGGTCGGGATGTCGCGCAGGTTGTTGACCACGAGGATCGCCGCCGTGAGCGCGCCGACCGGGATCGACGCCGCGAAGAAGAGCGGCTCCAGGCGAAGGGTCTGCAGGTAGGCCGTGCCGACCACGGCCACGAACCCGAAGAAGGTGAACACGAAGACCTCGCCCAGGGCCCGGTAGCCGTAGGGGAACGGGCCACCCGTGTACGCCAGCGCGGCGACGATCGCCAGGCCCCCGAGGACGAGGAGCACCGGGCCGCCGACGAAGGCCAGCCAGAGCCCCACGACCCCGGCAAGACCGATGACGACGGCGATGGCGGCCTCCAGCTGGCGCTCCGTCACGAGGCCGGCGGCCGCCACCCGGGTGGGTCCCGCCCGGTCGGGCGTGTCCGCGCCGCGGCGGAAGTCGGAGAGGTCGTTGGCGAGGTTGGCGAGCACCTGGAGGAGGAGGGCGACGGCCAGGCAGGCGAGCGCGGTGTCGGGACGGAACGGCGCGCCGACCGCGAGACCGGCCCCGACGCCCACGACGACGCCGGACGCGGCAGCCGGGAGCGTGGCCGGGCGGATCGCGAGGAGCCAGGTGCGGAGCGCCGACGGCCGGGCGGCCGCGACCGGCGCGGCGGGGAGGCTCACGGCCGGCGCGGGAACTTCGTGAAGTCGGGCGCGCGCTTCTCGAGGAAGGCCCGCGAGCCCTCGTGCGCCTCATCGGTCGTGTAGTAGAGACCGGTCGCGTTGCCGGCGAACTCCTGGAGCCCCGCCAGCCCGTCCGTGGCGACGAGGAAGGCCGACTTGAGGAAGCGGATCGCCGTGGGGCTCATGGCCAGGATCTCGTCCGCCCAGGCCACCCCCTCGGCCTCCAGGTCGGCCAGGGGCACGACCCTGTTGACGAGGCCCATCGCGAGCGCCTCGCCGGCGTCGTAGCGACGGCACAGGAACCAGATCTCCTTCGCCTTCCTGTCGCCGACCAGGCGGGCCAGGAGACCCACCCCGAAGCCGGCGTCAAACGAGCCGACGCGGGGGCCG
>JAZDPM010000209.1:0-2594 GCA_043797725.1 Chloroflexota bacterium | reverse complement strand
GTGGATGTGAGGGTCACCCTTTCAGGACTGTGGGTGGCGGTGATGCTGACCTTTCTCTTGGGGGACGTGCTCCGCATCTTCGCGGGTGACTTCACCCAGGGAAGGATCGCGGGTCAGCAGGCGACCCAGGGGATGTGGCTGTGTCGCCGATCACCGGAAACTCCCCAGACCTGATCACCGAAATTCACCAGTGCTGAGCACCCGGAGCGGACCGTTCTGACGGTCTGGTCCGGGAAACGGGGCGGGGCCCCACCCTCTGCTGACGGTGTTCCAAGCCAACAGCAGCGGAGAGACCCCGGCCTATGCTCACACAGGGAGAAGACGTGGAGGTCCACGCACTCGCAGGGCGGGGCTGGTCGATCTCGGCCATCGCCCGCCATCTCGGGCGCGACCGCGCGACGGTGCGCGGATACCTTGCCGGCGAGCGGACGCCGGGAGTCATGAAACGGGCCGCCCCCGACCCGCTCGAACCCTTCGTGGCGTACCTCGCGGCGCGCTTCGCCGACGACCCGCACCTCTGGCTGACGGCGCTCTTCGACGAGGTGGTGCGCCTCGGGTACCCGCGCAGCTATCCGTCCTTCGCCCGCGGCGTCCGGCGGCTCGGGCTGCGCCCGCACTGCGAGCCCTGCCGCGGCGTGAAGGGCCGGGTCACGATCGAGATCGAGCATCCGCCGGGCGACGAGATCCAGTGGGACTGGTTCGAGCGCCGCAGGGCTCCCTGGGGCGGCACGGCGCACGTCCTCCTGGGCACCCTGCCCCACTCGAGCCGCTTCCGGGGCGTGATCTCGACCTCCGAGGACCAGCCCCACCTCGCCCAGGCCCTCGACGGCGTCCTGCGCCGGCTGGGCGGCACGACGCCCGCCTGGCGGACGGACAGGCTGGCCACGGTGATCGTGCCCGGCACCGCCGACGTCCAGGCGTCGTTCGCTCCGGTGGCCAAGCACTACGGGGTCGTCATCCGGCCCTGTCCGCCGCGGCGGGGCAACCGCAAGGGAGCGGTCGAGGCCGCGGTCCGCTATGCCTGCGGACGCTGGTGGCGGACGCTGACCGCGACCTCCATGATCGAGGCCCAGGCGAGCCTGGATCGCTTCTGCGCCGTCGTGGCCGACGCGCGACCCCGGGGCGGGACCACCGTCGGCGCTCTGGCGGCCACAGAGCCCCTGAGAGCGCTGCCGGTCCTGCCGTATCCCGCCACCCTCGAGCGGACCGGACCGGTCGACGCCGACGCCACGGTCGCCTTCGAGGGGACCCGCTACTCGGTGCCACCCGGCTTCGCCGGGTCGCAGGTCACCGTCCGCCACCGCTTGGGGAGCCCGACGCTCGAGATCGCCACGAGCTCGGGTGCCCCCGTGGCCGTCCACCGCGTGGCCAGCGGGGGCGGCATCGTCCGCACGCCCGAGCACCGGGCGGCCCTCGAGCGGGCTGTCCTCGCGGCGTTCACGACCGCGCGGCCCTGCGAGCGCAAGGGCAACCACCCGCCGGGTCCCGCTGCCCGGGCCGCGGCGGCCATCCTGCGTGGCGGCGAGGCTCGGGAGGTCGTCGTCGACCTCGCCCGCTATGCCGAGCTCGTCGAGGTGCTCCGGTGAGCGAGGCGTCGGTCTACCAGGCGCTCCGGGGCCACCTCGCCACACTCCGCCTCGCCGCGGCGGCCGAGGCGCTCCCCGGGGTCCTCGAGGCAGCGAGGAGCGAGGGGCTCGGACACACCGCGATGCTCGAGCGCCTCCTCTCGATCGAGGTGACGGCCACCGAGGCCCGGAGACGGGCGAGCCTCGAGCGGTTCGCCTCGCTGCCGGCGCCCTGGCGGCTCGCTGACTTCGACTTCGAGGCCCAGCCGTCGGTGGACCGCTCGCTCGTCGGCGAGCTCGCCACCCTGCGCTTCCTCGAGGACGCCACCAACGTCCTCTTCATCGGGCCGCCCGGGGTCGGCAAGACGATGCTCGCGGTCGCCCTCGCCCGAGCGGCGGTCGAGGCCGGCCAGCGCGCCTACTACACGACCGCGGCCGACCTCGCGGCGCGCTGCCACCGGGCCGCGATCGAGGGCCGCTGGGCCACCACGATGCGCTTCTTCGCCGGGCCGCGCCTGCTCGTGATCGACGAGGTGGGCTACCTGCCCCTGCCGGCCGAGGCGGCCGCGGCCCTCTTCCAGGTCGTGTCCCACCGCTATGGTCGCGGCTCGATCGCCCTGACGACGAACCTCGGGATCGCGTCGTGGGGGCGCATCTTCGATGACCCCACGGTCGCCGCGGCGATGCTCGACCGGCTCCTCCATCGCTCCGTCGTCTTCAACATCGACGGCGACAGCTACCGCATGCGGGCCCACCGGGCCCGGGCGGAGCAGGTCCGAAAGGGGGTGGTCGTCCGGTCAGGCGGCTAAACTCGCGAGGTCCCTCCGGGCCGTCTCAGCCTGGTGGATTTCGCTGATCGACCCTGGTGGGTTTCGGTGAGCGGCGGCAGCTGCTGATCGCGGCGATCATGGTGACTCCGATCATCATGGTCGTCCTCTCGCTGGTGTTGCCATATCCCGCCATTCGCTGGGCCTGCATCGTGGTGGCAGTGCTCTGGGTCATCTTCAATCTCGTGGGCTTGCCCTACCC
>JAZDPM010000205.1:0-9861 GCA_043797725.1 Chloroflexota bacterium | reverse complement strand
GTCGCCGGTCGCCTGGCGTCGGATCGTCGCGGGGCGGAGCAGGCGGCGGGCCGCCTCCAACCGCTCGTCGCGACGCGGCTTGCCGGGGCGCGGGCCGGCCTCGACGCGACCCGCGGGTCGCTCGCGGCGCTCGACCCCGGCGCGACGCTCGCCCGCGGGTATGCCATCGTGCGGCGGGCGACCGACGGCGCCATCGTCCGCGAGCCGATCGAGGCGCCGGCCGGGACCCTGCTCCGTCTCCGGGTGGCGCGGGGCGAGATCGCAGCCCGGACCGAGGACCCGACCTGACAATGGAGGCAATCCTGTTCCTGGTCCTCGTGGCAGCCGTGGCGATCGTTGGCGTCGGGCTGGGGCTGGGCTGGCACCTCGCCTGTCCCGGTGGGACGAGCGGCGCAGCCTTCGCGAGGACGAGGATCCCATCGAAGGAGGAGGAGACGACCGTGACTGAGCCTGAATGGAGTGCGGTGGACGAGCTTGCCTTTGATGCGGCGCTCGCCGAGCTGGAGCGGACGGTCGCCGAGCTGGAGGCGGGCGGCCTGGCCCTGGAGCGCACCCTGGCTCTCTACGAGCACGGTGTCGCCCTCCAGCAGCGGTGCGAACGGCTCCTGGGCGATGCGGAGCTGCGGGTGCGCCGTCTCGTCGAGGGCGCGCGCGGTGCGCTGGCAGAGGCCGAGCTGCGCGAGGACGAGGCCGGCTGACCAGGTGCCCCGAGCCGCGGCGTTGCGCCACGCAGCGGGGTAGACTCGCGGGGTTCGCGTGCCGGATGGCACGCGCCAGGCTTCGGCACCGGCGCCGAGCCGGCAGGGCGAGGTGCAGCGCGAGTGGCGGAAGCACGTCGGTTCGCGCCCGCCCCCGCCGCGGCGGCACGACGCGTACGGCCTACTGAGGGTCCATCGTTGGTCATCCTTCCGGGCATCCACGGTCCCGGCGACATCCGAGGCCTCTCCGAGGGCGACCTCTTCGTGCTCGCCGAGGAGATCCGCCAGACCATCATCGCCACCGTCGCGAAGACCGGCGGCCATCTCGGCTCGTCCCTGGGAGTCGTGGAGATCACCCTCGCCCTGCACCGGCTGCTCGAATCGCCGCGGGAAGCGATCGTCTGGGACACCGGGCACCAGGCCTACCCCCACAAGCTCGTGACCGGGCGCTACGAGCAGTTCGGGACGCTCCGCCAGCTGGGTGGCATCAGCGGGTTCCCGCGCCGCACGGAGAGCGAGCACGACGTCTTCGACGGCGGCCACGCCGGGACCGGCCTCTCGATCGCCGCTGGACTCGCCACCGCCCGCGATGCCCGCCACGGCCTGGAGCGGATCGCCGTCGTCGTTGGCGACGCGGCCCTGATGAGCGGCCTCTCGCTCGAGGCCCTCAACGACCTGGGCCACCGGCGGACGCAGATCCTCATCGTGCTCAACGACAACGAGATGTCGATCAGCCAGTCAGTGGGGGCGCTCTCGAAGTACCTCTCGGAGATCAAGCTCTCCAACGCCTGGAAGCAGTCGAAGAGCGCCTATGACCGGACGGTCGAGCGAGTGCCGGTCGTGGGCCCTACCGCCCTCGAGCTGTCGCGGCGGTTCCGCAAGTCGATCGTGAGCTTTGCCCAGCCCGGCCAGCTCTTCGAGGACCTCGGTATCACCTACGTTGGGGTCGTCCCGGGCCACGACCTGCGTGCCCTCGAACACACCTTCCGCAGCGCGCTCGACCTGGGCGGACCGGTGCTGGTCCACGTTCGCACCCACAAGGGGCGCGGCTACCACCCGGCCGAGAAGGACCAGGTCGGGTTCCACGGCGCCGCCCTGCCGCCCATGGCCGACGCGTACCAGGCCCGCCGGCGGACGGCCCGCAGCCCGCTGGGTGCCGGTGAGATCTCGGCAACGTCCTCCGCGGCGGACGTCTCTCCCGGCAACGGGGGGGCGACCATGCCCGCTGCCTTGCCGCCGCCACGCACCCCCAACTACACGCATTACTTCGCCCAGGAGGTCGTCGCTGCGGCGCGCGAGGATCGGCGCATCGTCGCGATCACGGCGGGGATGCCGACAGGGACCGGCATGAACCGGTTCCAGGACGAGTTCCCGGATCGCTTCGTCGATGTCGGGATCGCCGAGCAGCACGCCGTGGCGCTCGCGACCGGGGTGGCGATGGGCGGGGGCAGGCCGGTGGTCGCCATCTACGCGACCTTCCTCCAGCGAGCCTTCGACCAGATCGTTCACGACGTCTGCCAGAACGACCAGCCGGTCCTCATCGGCGTCGACCGGGCCGGTCTCGTCGGCGAGGACGGGACGAGCCACCAGGGGATGTTCTCCTTCCCGGCCCACCGCCAGATCCCGAACCTCGTGATCGCCGCCCCGAAGGACGAGCAGGAGCTGCGTTCGATGGTCCGGACGGCGCTCGCGCAGGATCATCCGTTCGCCCTCAACTACCCGCGCGACGCCGGGTTCGGCGTGCCCGAGCGCGAGCCGGAGATCCTTCCGGTCGGCCGCGGCGAGGTCCTCCGCGAGGGGACCGACCTCCTGATCGTGGGCTTGGGGCCGATCGTTCGGCGTGCTGAGGAGGCCGCCGACGCCCTGGCCGCGGAGGGCTGGTCCGTCGGTGTCATCAACGCCCGGTTCGCGAAGCCGCTCGACCGCCAGCTGATCCTCGAGGAGGCCCGCGGACGACAGCTCGTGGTCACGCTGGAGGAGAGCACGACGACCGGCGGCTTCGGCTCCGGCGTCCTGGAGGCGCTCGAGGAGGCCCGCCTCGTGGACCCGGCGTTCCGCGACGTGGCCCTGCGGATCATCGGGATCCCGGGCAACCGGTTCGTGGACCACGGATCCGTGGCCGACCTGCGGAAGCTGATCCGTCTCGACACCCCCGGGATCGTGGAGCAGATCCGCGAGACGCTGGCGACCCTGCTGGCGCGGCCGGGCCGCGCGCGCCGCCGGAGCTCGGAGACCGCGAACGCCTGACGCCGCCGGGAAACGCCCCGGTGAGTCGCGGTAGAGCGGCGCGTGGCATGATCGCGGCGTGAGCCGCAGCAGCGCGCCGCCCCGCGCACCCCGCACTCGCCTGGACCAGCTGCTCGTCGATCGCGGCCTGGCCGAGACACGGTCGCGCGCCCAGGCGCTCCTCATGGCCGGCCGCGTGAAGGTCGGGTCGGGCGACGGGGCGCGGAGCAACCGCAAGGCCGGCGATCTCGTCGAGGCCTCGGTGCCGCTGGCGGTCGAGGCGCCGCTGCCCTACGTCTCGCGGGGCGGCGAGAAGCTCGCCGCCGCCCTCGACGTGTTCGCGGTCGATCCCGCGGGCCTGGTCTGCCTCGACGTCGGCGCCTCGACGGGCGGCTTCACGGACCTGCTCCTCCAGCGCGGCGCCGCCCGGGTCCACGCGCTCGACGTGGGTCGGGGCCAGCTGGCGGAGGCACTTCGGCGCGACCCACGCGTCGTCGCCCGCGAGCGGACGAACGCCCGTGGGCTCTCCCCCGCGCTGCTCGGGGAGTGCGTCGCGCTGGCGGTCCTCGACGTGAGCTTCATCTCGCTCCGCCTCGTCCTCCCTCCGACGGTCACGTGCCTCGCGCCCGGGGGTCGCGTCGTGGCGCTCGTGAAGCCGCAGTTCGAGGCCGGCCGCGGACGCGCGCCGCGCGGCGTGGTCCGCGACCCGGCCGTCCACCGGGAGGTGCTCGCCGGCTGCCTCGATCACGCTCGGGCGGCCGGCCTGACGCCGCTCGGCCTCGCCGATTCGCCGCTGCTCGGGCCGGCCGGGAACCGCGAGTTCTTCCTGCTCGCGAGCGCTGCGCCCGGTCCGGTTGAACCCGCCGACTGGGCCGAGCAGATCGCCGTCCTGGTGCCCGGGTGAGCGTCCCGCGGCGGATCGGGTTCGCCTACAACCCGACGAAAGAGGAGGCGGTGGAGCTCTCGGCCCGCGCCACCGGGTGGTGCGCGGGGCGGGGCATCGAGACCTGGGCGGTGGCCTCGGGCGACACGCCGGCCCTCCTTGCCGCCCTGCCCGACGTCGACGTCCTCGTGGTCCTGGGCGGCGATGGGACGTTCCTGCTGGCCGCCCGGGCCGTTGCCGAGACGCAGGTCCCGATCGTCGGCGTCAACCTGGGCAAAATCGGGTTCCTCTCCAAGGCCGAGGCCGGCGAGCTCGAGGGCCTCCTGTCGAAGATCGTGGAGGGGCGCTACCGGCTGGAGGACCGGATGGCGCTCCGGGGCGCCATCCACGGCGAGCGCGGCGGCGCCCCACGGCGGACCTTCATCGCCCTCAACGACGTCGTGGTCGCCCGCGGTTCGCTGGCGCGGGTGGTCCACCTGGACGTGGAGATCGGGCCGTCGCACCTCGCGACGTACGTTGCGGACGGGCTGGTCATCGCCAGCCCTACCGGGTCCACCGGCTACAGCTTCTCCGCCGGCGGGCCGATCCTGGATCCCGTGAGCCGGAACCTCATCGTCACGCCGATCGCCGCCTATCTCTCGACCCTCGGCTCGGTCGTGGTGAGCCCGGACCAGGTAGTCCGCTGCCGCGTGCTGGAGGCCCTCGAGGCCCTGGTCTCGGTGGACGGCCGCGAGGACTTCCCGATCGGCGTGGGGGACGTGGTGACCGTCGCCGCCCTCGAGCAGCCGATCCGCTTCCTCGAGCCGGAAGGGGCGGTGCCGTTCTGGGACCTCCTGCGGCAGAAGGCCCAGCTGCTGCCCTCGTGACCCGGCCATGAGCGAACCCGGGCCCGCAGCGCCCGCGGCGCTCGCCGGACCCGCCGCGCCGGCCGCCGGCCGGCTCCTCGAGCTGACCGTGAGGGACCTGGCCCTGCTGGAGCGCGTGCGGATCGCGTTCGCGGACGGGTTCAACGTCATCACGGGCGAGACGGGCGCCGGCAAGAGCCTCCTGATCGATGCCCTCGGCCTCGCCCTCGGCGCGCGCGCCGACCCGGGGCTCGTTCGGCATGAGGCGGAGGTCGCCCGCGTCGAAGCGCTCTTCGATCGATTGCCGGAGCCGCTCGTCTGCGTGCGCGAGGTCGCCGCGTCGGGTCGGTCGGTGGCCCGGATCGACGACGAGACGGTGACGGCGGGCCGGCTCGCGGCGACCGCCGGGCCCCTGGTCGAGATCCACGGCCAGCATGAGCAGGCCCGGCTGCTCGACGAGCGCTGGCAGCGCGACCTGCTCGACTCCTTCGGCGAGCACGGGGCGGAGCGCGCTGCCATGGGCGAGGCCGTCGGCGCGTGGCGCGAGAACGAGGCGGCCAGGGCGGCGCTCGCCGTCGAACCGCGGGAGCTGGAGCGGCGGATCGCCCTCGTCGAACACGAGGCGTCGGAGATCGCGGCGGCGCGGATCCGGCCGGGCGAGGTCGCGGAGATCCAGACACGGCTCGCGGCGTCGCGGCACGGCGAGGCGATCGCTCGCGGGGCCGGCACGCTCGTTGCCCTGCTGGCAGGGGACGAGGGAGACGCGACGACGCCGAGCGCGCGCGAGCAGGCGGCCCGGGCGGCGGTCGAGGCGGCGGCCCTCGGGCGGCTCGACGCCCGGTACGAGCCCCTCGCGGGCCGACTCGCCGGGCTTGCCGCGGAGCTGGAGGACGTCGCCTTCGAGACGCGGGCGCTGGCCGAGGGGGTGGAGCACGACGCAACGGCCCTCGCGGCGATCGAGGAGCGGCTCTCCTTCCTGTTCACCCTCGAGCGCAAGTACGGGACGGACAGCGAGGGGCTCGTCGAACGCGCGGAACGGTCGGCCGGCGAGGTGGAGCGGCTGCGCGGGCTCGATGCCGAGCAGGCCCGCCGGGCGGGCGAGGCGACGCGACTGCTGGAGGACGTCGCCGAGGTTGCGGAGGCACTTTCCACCCGGCGCCGGGCAGCCGCCGTGGAGCTTGGCACGCGAATCGAGAGCGCCCTCAGCGACCTGGGGCTCGGCGGGACCGGGGTGGAGATCGCGGTGGGGCGCCGTCCGGCGGGCCGCGAGGAGCCGGCCGTCGAGGTCGGCGGCGACGCCGTGGCGTTCGACGCCGCCGGGATCGACGTCGTCGTCTTCAAGATAGCCCCGAACCCGGGCGAGCCGGCCCGGCCGCTGGCGAGAATCGCGTCCGGCGGCGAGCTGTCGCGCATCGCGCTGGCCATCGAGGAGGTCCTCGTCGACGCCGACGCCACGCCCACGCTCGTCTTCGACGAGATCGACGCGGGGATCGGCGGACGGAGCGCCGACCCGGTCGGGAGAACCCTGTGGGTCCTGGGCGGCCGTCACCAGGTTCTCTGTGTCACGCACCTGCCCCAGATCGCGGCCCACGCGGACGCCCACTTCGCGATCCACAAGGTGCAGCGCGACGGCAGGACCGTCACCGAGGTGCGCCGCCTCGACGACGAGGAGCGGGTGCGGGAGCTCGGCGCGATGATCGGTGGAGTGGGCGGCAGCCCTGCGGCCGAGGCGTCGGCCCGCGAGCTGCTGGAGCGGGCGGCCCGTTTCCGGGTCACCCGCGGCGCTCCCCCGCGCGGCCCGTGACGCGCGCGCGCGGTCCGCGGGCCCGCCGGGCGCGTGGCGCGGGGCGGAACGAGCTCCCGGTTCCGGCGGACCTCGCCGCCGCGACCCAGAGCTTCCTCGTCCACCTCAGGTTCGAGCGCGGCCTTTCGCCCGCGACCATCGCGAGCTACGGCGCGGACCTGCGCGATTTCGGCGGCTCCCCGGAGGTGGCGATGGGGTGGGGGAGCTCGCCGGAGCCGGCCATCGACTACCTGGCCCGGCTGGCGGGGGCGACCGGTCCGGCGCGGCGCGTGCTGCGGGCCACGAGCCTCCGACGGCGAACGGCGGCGCTGCGGTCCTTCTTCCGCTTCGCGCTGGCAGAGGACCTCGTCGCGGTCGACGTGGCCGCCCATCTCGACCTGCCGCGCGAGCCGCGGATCCTGCCGGATCCGCTCACCGTGGACGAGGTCGATCGGCTCCTCGCGGCGGTGGACCCCGACCGGGCGGCGGCCGAGCCCGAGGGCGAACGGCGCGGCCGTCGCGGCACCGCTGCGACGGCGCCCCTGGCGGCGCTCCGCGACCGGGCCCTCCTCGAGCTCCTCTACGCCGCGGGCCTTCGCGTCAGCGAGGCGCTTCGCCTTGACGGTGACGACCTGGATCTGGACGGCGGAAGCGTTCGTGTCATCGGCAAGGGCGACCGCGAGCGCGTCGTCCCGGTGGGCGACGTCGCGGTGGCCTGGCTCCGGCGGCACCTCGCCGCGGCGCGGCCCGTGCTCGCCGCGGCGGACCGTGTCCGCGGCGCCCGCGGAGGCCCCGTCTTCCTCTCTGATCGCGGCCGCCGCCTCGGCCGGAACCACGCCTGGTTCGCCGTGAAGCGCGCGGCCGCCGCCGCCGGGCTCGGCGGCCGGGCCTCGCCGCATACCCTGCGCCACTCCTACGCGACACACCTGCTGGAGGGTGGAGCCGACCTGCGCGTCGTACAGGAGCTGCTGGGTCATGCCAGTATCTCGACGACGCAGATCTACACGCACCTGACCGGCGAGCGGATCCGCGAGGTCTACGCCCGGGCCCATCCCCGGGCCTGACCCCAAGCGAGAGGAGAAGACCCCGATGGCCTACGCGGACTCGCTGCTCGCCGAGGGAGAGCACGTCGTCTACCGCACGAAGCAGCACCCGCTGGGGCGGCTCTTCGCGTCGAGGTGGGGAATCGTGCTGGCCGGGATCGGCCTCGCGTTGCTGGTCGTCCTCGTGTTCTTCGGCTGGAAGGACGGACCGCTCGGCTTCATCGTGGGCCCGGTGTCGCTGGTCTGCCTGCTGGTCGGCATCGCTCTCATCTGCTGGACATACGTCGCCTGGTACCAGGAGGACTACCTGATCACCAGCCGGCGGGTCATGAAGGTCGGCGGGATCCTCAACAAGAAGTCGATGGACAGCTCGCTGGAGAAGATCAACGACGCGCTCCTTGAGCAGTCGATCTTCGGCCGGATCTTCGACTGGGGCGACCTCCGCATCCTGACGGCGGCGGAGGAGATCGCCGACGACTTCGAGATGCTCCACCATGCCCCGACGTTCAAGAAGATCATGCTCACGACGAAGCATGACCTCCAGGAAGGGGGCGACATCCGCCGGACCCGCTACGTCGACGTGCCGGCCCCGGCACCGGCCCCCGCGCCCGCCCCGGCCCCCCAGCCTGTCCCTGCACCGGTCGCCCCGCCTCCGCCTCCGCCCCCCACCGCCGAGGAGAAGCTGCGCAGCCTCGCCAAGCTCCGCGACGACGGGCTCATCACCCCCGAGGACTACGAGGCGAAGAAGGTGGACCTGCTCAGGGAGATCTAGCGTTCGAAGCGCGCGCAGCCTTCCGAGTCCGCGCCCGCGCGCGCCGGGGGCGCGCGACCCGCGGACGCGTCGGGACCCTGCCGATCGACCGCGCCGCGACTGTTCTCGTCCCGATCCGTCCGTGACATCAGGGCGTCCGCGCCCTGGCCGTGCTCGTCGAGCGGCCCGCGCGCCGACCGCTCACCTGCCGGCCGGCCTTGCGTTGAACGCATGACCGCGTGCCCCCTGGAGCGGCGGGCGGTCCCGCCGGCAGGATCCGTGCGTCGGCCGGCGGTATTCCTGCCATGACCAGGCCGCCAGACTGGGCCGGGCCACCCGGCTGGCAGGTTCCTTGCGTCCGACCGCCGAGAACCTGCCGGCAAGCCAGTACCCCTCGCCCGGTGGTGCGTTCGACGCAAGGCGGTCCCGGGGCGCCGGGTGCCGCTGGCGCGGGTACCATGTGCGCGTCCTGCCGCACCCGGAGCAGTCCTTCAGCTTGCTTGACCAGAACACCATCTACGCCCTGGCCGCCGTCGCCATCTTCCTCGTCGTCGGTTTCCCGGTTCACGAGTTCGCCCACGCGTTCGCGGCGTACCGTCTCGGCGACAGCACGGCCCGGCTGTTCGGGCGACTGACCCTCAACCCGATCGTCCACCTCGACCCGATCGGCGCACTGGTCCTCGTCGCGTCGGCGCTCCTGGGCAGCGGCTTCTTCATCGGCTGGGCGAAGCCGACGCCGGTCAACCCGGCGATGCTGCGCGGCGGGCGGCGGAGCGACGCCCTCGTGGCCGCGGCCGGCCCCGTCTCGAACCTCCTCATGGCCGCGGCGGCCGCGATCGTCCTCCGGATCCTGGTTGCCGTGGTGGACGTGCCGTCCGAGCCGGTTGCCTTCGCCGCCAACGTCCTCCTCTTCTTCGTCTACATCAACGTGGCGCTCTTCATCTTCAACCTCGTGCCGATCCCGCCGCTCGACGGGTCGCACGTGCTCTTCGCGTTCCTTGATCCACGGACCGTGTGGAAGGTGCGCCCCTTCCTGCAGCAGTGGGGCCTGGTGATCCTGCTCGTCGCCATGCTCCTCCCGATCGGCGGGCAATCCCTGGGTGGGCGGGTCATTCGCCCGCTGATGGATGGCATCGCGACGCTCCTGGTTGGCTTCTAAGGCCCGCCAGCTCGGTCGGCACGTCGTGGCCCGGGTCCGGCCCGTGGAGCACGCCGCGCTGGCCGAGTGGCTCACCCCGGCGCAGCTCGCCCTTTTCGACGCCATGCCCGTCGCGGATCGCCGGCACGGGCTCGACGTGGTCGCCGTGCTGCGGACCGCGGGCGTCACCGACCGCGACGTCCACCTGGCGGGGCTCTTCCACGATGCCGGCAAGGGCCGCTCGATCCGGCTCTGGCATCGCGTCGCCTGGTCGCTGGGCGAGCTGCTGGGCCCCTGGATCGTCCGCCTCGCCGCCCGGCTCCCGGGTGGTCGCGACGCGATGAGGCGGCTGGGGGACCACGCCGGTCGGTCCGCCGAGCTGGCGGCCGCGGCCGGCTGCCCGGCCCGGTCGGTCGCTCTGATCCGGGGCGAGGCGGACCCGGGGGGCGGCGCGTCGCTCGCCGCGCTCCACGCTGCCGACGAGGCGAGCTGAT
>JAZDPM010000203.1:0-2076 GCA_043797725.1 Chloroflexota bacterium | reverse complement strand
CACGCCCAAGGTCCGCAACATCGCCGCCAACGGGGCCGTGTCGTTTCACCTCAACTGCGACCCCTACGGCGATCACGTCGTCGTCATCGAGGGCCGTGCCCAGGTCGTCCCGCTCGAGAAGCGCTCGGACGTCCACCCGGCGTACGCGGCCAAGTACCACGAGCCGCTCGCCC
This sequence comes from Chloroflexota bacterium, assembly GCA_043797725.1. GTDB lineage: Bacteria > Chloroflexota > Limnocylindria > Limnocylindrales > CSP1-4 > CTSoil-043. Next base: position 1,903 of record JAZDPM010000203.1, on the reverse strand, counting down.
ACTGGGGCATGGACGAGCGGGAGACCGCGGACGACTTCTCGCTCCCGATCCGGGTCCATCCCGAGCGCATCCGCCTCTGGTAGCCGGGGAGGACCACGTGATGTCCGCGAGCCCGTCGGTCGCCTTCGAACGGCCGGCCGATCGCGCCGGCGAGCTGGCCGCCACCACGAGCTCTACCTCGGCGACCCGGGCCGCTCGGCCCCCGCGAAGCTGCGGACCCTGCTCCGCCAGCCGGTCGAGCCGGCCTGGACCGGGCGGCCGAGCGGCCGGGCGCGCAGCCCGGGGCCGTCCCGGACGACGCTCAGTCGCCGCTGACGCAGAACTCGTTGCCCTCGGGGTCGGCGAGCACGGTCCAGGCAAAGTCGCCGAGGGAGCGCTCCGCGATCAGGGTGGCGCCGAGGCCGACGAGCCGGGCCACCTCGTCGGCCAGAGTCGGCGACCGGGGAGGCGGCGGCGGTCACGCCTCGCCTACCGCCAGGCGCGTGCTTCGTCGGGGTAGAGGCGGACGCGACGGTACGGCTCCCGGCCCCGGGAGCGCGAGACCACGTTGGCACGCTCGGCAATCTGGTGCTGCAGGCGCCGGATGTACGCGTTCTGGGGGGCTAGCTCCACGGGCTGCGCCTCGCGCGAGACGAGTCCTATCGCCTCCTCGGTCTCCCGGAGGGCGGCCTCCCGCGGATCCACCTCCAGGGCGAAGATCGAGGTGAGGCTCGCCTGCATCTGCACGATCGTGTTGGCCTTGAGCACGTAGACGGGGAGCGCCAGCTCCTCCGCCGCGCGGATCGTGGGGCCCTTCTGGCGGTACTCGCTGCGCAACGTCATCACCACGTCAGCCTCGTCGACGAGGCGGGCGACGATGACGGGCAGCTGGAGCTCCTTGATGCCCTGCTCCAGGCGCTTGCGGCTGATCCCGTGGGGGAAGACGCGCAGGGTCGGCAGGATCCCGCTCTCCACGCGGAGCGCCGGCCCCTCCTCGTCCGCCGCCGCGGCGATCGCCCGGTCGGCGAGACGCTCGTCGTCGGCGACCAGGTCGGCGACGTTCACGGGGCCGGTCCCCTCCTCGGCCTTGAAGGCCTCCAGGGCGCGCGAGGCCTGGTCGCGCCATTGCGCCTGGCGTTCCCACTCCCGGGCGTCGCGGGCGCGCGCCTCCAGCGCGGCCTCGGCGGCCGCCGCGCGCTCCACCGGTCCGCGGTCGGCGATCTCGCCGGCGACGAAAGGTGTCTCGCGGGCACCGAAGGGCGCCTCGCCGGCGCGCGCTCGCGACCCGGCGCTCGCTCGTGAACCTGGCGCACCGCCCGGGCCGCCGCCGGGGCGGGAGCTGCCGGGGCCCCCGCCGGCGCGGGATCCACCCCCACCGGGCGGCCCGTCGTGTTCGTCGTGGCGGGCGATCCGCTCGCCGGGGAGGGTCCGGCCGCTCCCCTCGCCGGCCCGCCCCCGGGGCTCGCGCCAGCCACCCGACCCACCGGGCCGGTAGCCCGGCCGAACGGTGCCCGCCGGGTCCCAGGGCGTGGCCCGGTAGTCGCCGGTGCCGCGCCAGCCGGGCTCGGGGCGCCAGCCGCCCCCGCCGGAGCCGACGAGCCCCGCGAAGCGCTCGCGGCCGAGCTGGTCCCCCAGCTGGTCGCGGGGTGAAGGGCGGGGCCGCGCCTGCGACTTGTGGACCCCGGCCTCGTCCTTCCAGCGCTGCTCGCCCGCCACCGGGTCGCCGCGGAGCATCGCGTCCACCGTCTCGGACACGTCGGCGTGGACCATGACCCGCTCGCGATCCTGGATCTCCACGATGACGTCGAAGGTCGGCGGCGCCTTCCGTTCCAGGACGCTCTTCTGGGTCCGGCGGCGGCGCGCCTCCTCGTCCCCGAGGGTCACGCTCTGGATCCCGCCGATGAGGTCGGACAGAGTCGGGTTG
>JAZDPM010000191.1:0-2218 GCA_043797725.1 Chloroflexota bacterium | reverse complement strand
CACGAGGGCCTTCACGTCCTCCCGGACCAGCCGGTCGAGCGCCTCCGTGCTGAACTGCCGCACCTCGTCATCGGACCGCGTCCCGTAGGGAGCGCGCGCGTTGTCGCCGAGATAGACCGTCGATTCGGCGGGCAGGCGGCGAAGGATCTCGCGGAGGACCGTCAGGCCGCCGACTCCCGAGTCGAAGACGCCGATCGGGCGCGGGTCGGCCACCGCGTCAGCGCCGCCCGGCAAGAACGGGGGCGGGGGCAGCCAGCCCCGCGGCGATCTTCGCGATGTCGCGGCTGATCTCGGCGTCCGGGCTGGCGATGACGAAAGGGATTCCCTCGTTGTTCGCGTTGACGACGAGCTTGCCGTCCGAGACGACGGTGAACTCGGGGACGCGCCCCAGGGCTCGGGCGAGGTCCTCGGCCGCGATCCCGCCGGTGGAGTCGGCCCGGTTCACGACGTAGCGCACCTTCGACGCCGGGTAGCCGATCGAGCGGAAGACCTCCGAGATCGCCAGCGTGCTCCGGATCGTCGTCGAATCGTAGGTCACGATCTCGAGGATCGTGTCCGCCGCGTCGAGGAGGGCCAGCGGGATGTCGCCGAGAGCCGACGCCATGTCGACGACGACGGCCCCGTAGAGGCGGCGCAGGAGGGAGAGCGCCTTCTCCATGTCGCGGACGCTGACCATCTCGGCCATCTCGACCCGCGGTGGAGCAAGGAGGATGTCGATGCCCGACGGGTCGCGCCAGAGGACGTCCTGGAGGTCGCCCTCGCCGATCCGGTCGGTCGGAAGATCCAGGATCGATGGGGCATCCGCGGGAACCCGGAGGAGCGAGCGCAGGTCGCCGAACTGGAGGGCGCCGTCCACCAGGGCCGTCCGCGTCCCGGCCTGGCCCAGGGCGACGGCGAGGTTGAAGGCGCTGGTGGTCTTGCCGACGCCGCCCTTCGGGGCGTAGACCGCGATCATCGTCGAGTGGACGCCCTCGCTCGCCGCGAGTGCCGCCTGGTGCGTGGAAGCCACGACGTTGACCAGCTCGAAGCCGGAGAACGGCATCGCGATGACGGCGTCGATCCCGGCGCCGGGATCCCGCGCCACCGGGCTCTGGGGGACCGTGAGGACCACGACGGGGGTGCCGAGGCCGCTCTCACGGAGCTGGGCGACGACCTTCTCGCCCTTCGTGCGCCCCTGGAGGAGCCAGTCCACGATGACGACGTCGGGGTGCAGCTGCCGCGCCGCGTCTACCGCACGGCCGCCGTCGCTCACGACGTCGACGAGCTTGATCTGCGTCTGCACGTTCAGCAGGCCGCGCACGTACTGGGCGACCTGGGGCACGTCCTCCACGAGGAGGAGCCGGATCGGAGCGTTGGAGGAGGCCATCAGGCCGACGATACCACGCTCATTCACGCCCACCGGAGACCTGCTTTCGGGCGATCACGACCGCCCGATCGTCATGGGGCCCCAGGGGCTCGAGGTCGTAGCCGCCGGCGACCAGCTCCACCTCCAGGCCCGCCGCGGCGGCCATCGCGCGCAGCTCGTCGGCGGTCAGGAGGCGGACGACGTCGCGCCGGACCCAGCGGCTGGCGGGCTCTCCCGGGTCGCCCTCCTCGTAGATCGTCGTGAGCGCGACCGTCTGGGTCGCCGCGTCGTGCTGGGCGGCCGCCGTCTTCGTCACCCACCGCCCGGTCTCGGGGTCGGGGCGGTGGTACTCCAGGTGGAGGCGGCCGTCGTAGCGGGCGAGGTCGTGGGCGTCGGGCAGCCACGTGTCCACCGCCGCCACGCCACCCGGCGCGAGGTGCACGGCCAGGGCCTCCCACGCGGCGCGCTGGGCGGCCCGGCTGCCGAGAAGGAGGATCGAGTTGAGGGAGATGAAGGCGAGCCCGAAGCCGAGTCCCAGCCCGGGATCGGGCGCCGTCACGTCGCCGAGCACCAGGCTGAGGCGCGCGACGACCTCCGGCCCGGCTCTCTCCGCCCGCCGGCGGGCGCGGGCGAGCATCGCCGCGTCGAGGTCCACGGCGGTGACGGCATGGCCCTCCTCGGCGAGCGGAACGGCGATCCGGCCACTCCCCGCCATCAGCTCCAGGACGGGGCCGTCCGCCTGGGCGGCGAGGGCCGTCCAGAGGTCCAGGTCGCCGGGGTCGTCGAGGAGGTCGAGGTCGTAGAGGCGCGCCAGCGCCTCCGCCGGGGTCTCCGCCGGGGTCTCCGCCGTGTCGCGGCCGGGCGTCGTGCTCA
>JAZDPM010000174.1:0-2123 GCA_043797725.1 Chloroflexota bacterium | reverse complement strand
AGGTAGTCGGCCCACCGACCCACCTTCCGGTACTGCAGGACCATGTTGAGCGCGAAGACGTTGAAGCTGACGAAGAGCGACACGAAGATCGCGATCACGAAGCCGGGGATCGGGGCTGCGCCGGGCTCGGTCGCCGACGTTCCGAGCGCGATCGCGATGACGAGCCAGGGGACGGCTCCGGCGATGCACCCGAAGACGTAGTGGAGCCACTGGATCCGGGTTCGGCCCTCGTTGGCGGCCTCCATGCTCCACCCGAAGAGGTTCATCGTCGCGTTGATTCCGAAGATCGCCGCGAGCGTCCCGATCTCCTGGATCCCCGCAAGGGTCGCGATGACCGCGATCATCACGCTCGACGAGAGGGCGTACTCGATCCAGCGGGCCGGGTTCTGGGAGCGCGCGAGGCGCGCCTCGTACCAGCCGCGGGAGGGGAACGCGACCGCGAAGTGGGCGATCGCGCTCAGGAAGAAGAAGATGGCAACGGCCGGCCCGATCGGGAGCTCGAACAACGCGCGCTGGGCCGGGACGAGCGTGCTCGTGGCGGTGTCGAAGGTGAGGTAGCTGCTCACGACCGGCGCCGAGACGATCGGGCTCTTCGCGAACGAGAGCGCGAGGATCGCAGCTCCCTGTACCGCGTGGAGGGCGGCAAGGACGACGTTCCAGCGGTGAAGGCTGCGCGCGCGGGCTGGGGCAATCGCCGCCGGAGCCGGGTCACGGTGCGGCGCGGCGCGATGGACCACGTCCGCTCCGCTCGCCTGGGCCTGGGTCATGTCCTGGTTCCTCCGCTCATGTCCTGGTTCCTCCGCTGCTGACATTGTACGAACACTTGACGCCTGTCTCGCATCAGGCTACGATGCCGCATACATTATACGAACAATGGACAGGACGCAAGATGCCTACCTTGACCGAACGAATCGACACCGCCCTCCCGCGCGACGAGGCCTTCGCCTGCGATGCCTGCGCCATCGCCTTCAGCTCGCGCGGCGCCCGGCGGACCGTCAGGCAACAGCGGCAAGCGCGCCACCACCGGTCTACGATCCCCGCGTGGACGCGCCGTCGCCGCTGATCGAGACCATTCGCCGCTCGGTGATCGGCGACGACGAGGCCGTGGCCGGGCCGTTCGGCGTGCGCCGGGTGACCTACGCCGACTACACGGCGTCGGGCCGGAGCCTCTCCTTCGTGGAGGACTACCTTCGCGACGCAGTCCTCCCCCTCTACGCGAACACCCACACCGAGTCATCCGGCACCGGGCTCCAGACCACGCGCTTCCGGGCCGAGGCGCGGCAGATAGTGAAGGATGCCGTCGGCGCGGGCGACGAGCACGTCGTCCTGTTCGTCGGCTCGGGCTCCACCGGCGCGATCGATCGCCTCGTCCACGTCCTGGGGCTGCGCCTGCCCGCCGAGCTCGACGCTCGCTACGGCCTCGCCGCGCGGATCCCCGCCGCCGAGCGTCCGGTCGTCTTCATCGGCCCCTACGAGCACCACAGCAACGAGCTGCCTTGGCGGGAGTCGATCGCGGACGTGGTCACGATCCCGGAGGACGCCGACGGGCGGATCGACCTGGCCCGCCTGGACGCCGAGCTCGCCCGGCACGCCGACCGGCCCCTCAAGATCGGCAGCTTCTCGGCCGCCTCGAACGTGACCGGCATCCTCTCGGACACCCGGGCGATCTCCGTCCTCCTCCACCGTCACGGCGCGCTCTCGTTCTGGGACTTCGCGGCCGCCGCCCCCTACGTGGAGATCCAGATGGCGCCCCGGCGACCGCCGCCCGGCGGGGCGCCCGGGACGCCCGGCGCGGACGACGGCGACGCCGCCCTGGACACGAAGGACGCCATCTTCATCTCGCCCCACAAGTTCATCGGCGGGCCCGGGACGCCCGGCATCCTCGTCGCCCGCCGCGACCTCTTCCGCAATCGCGTCCCCACCGTCCCCGGCGGCGGGACGGTGGCCTACGTCAACCCGACGGAGCACGTCTACCTGGACGACGTCGAGCGCCGCGAGGAAGGCGGGACGCCGGCGATCGTCGAGTCGATCCGGGCGGGGCTCGTCTTCGGGTTGAAGCAGGCCGTCGGGGTCGAGGCGATCCGCGAGCGCGAGGAGGACTTCATCGGCCGGGCGATCAGGCG
>JAZDPM010000173.1:0-2625 GCA_043797725.1 Chloroflexota bacterium | reverse complement strand
CCCGCGTGGGCCACCACGACCTCCTCCTCCGTCAGGCCGGTCCGGGCGGCCACGTCCGCGAGATCGGGACCGTCCGGGCCGCCGTACCGGACGGCAATCTCGATGGGGTGGGTGGCCGCAGGGGGAGGCCCGTCCGCGGTCCGGCCCAGGGTCGCGAGGAGGAGAGCGCGGGCGGCGTCCTCGGAGCAGGCCTCGGGGTCGAACGCCACGAGGAGGCTTGCGTAGCCCGGGACGGGTGCACCGAGCGCCGAGGGCGCGGAGTGCAGGCGCACGTCGGCGGCCGCCCGGTGGACCCACGCGTTGAGGTCGGCGTCGATCTCATCCCCGACGACGGCCAGGAGCGCGGCATCACCGACGCGCTCGATCCGGACCGCGGCGAGGCGGTCCGCCGGGTCAGGCACCGGGAGCGAGCACGGCGATCCCTGCCGCCGCGAGGTCCCGGCGCACGGCGGCGGCGATCAGCGCCGCTCCGGGCCTGTCGCCGTGGACGCAGAGGGTCGCGACGGCGAGGGGCAGGACCGTTCCGTCGACGGCGGTCACCCGTTCGTCGCGCGCGATCGAGACAGCCTGAGCCCCCGCGCGAGCGGGGTCGTCGAGCAGCGCGCCGGGAAGGCCACGCGAGCGGAGGCGGCCGTCGGCCTCGTAGGCGCGATCCGCGAAGCCCTCGGCGAGGCAGGCCAGGCCGGCGGCGGCGCCGGCTGCGAGGAGGGCCGAGCCGGGGGGTCCGACGAGTCGAAGGCCGGGGCTCGCGGCGGCAACGGCGCGGGCCACCGCCGCGGCCGCCTCCGGATCCAGCGAAGCCCGGTGATAGAGGGCGCCGTGTGGCTTGACGTGGGCAAGGCGGCCGCCCTCGGCCGCCACGATCCCCGCCAGCGCCGTCACCTGGTAGAGGACGGCGGCCTCCAGCTCATCCGGGGCCAGGTCCATCGCCCGGCGCCCGAAGCCGACGAGGTCCGGGTAGCCGGGGTGGGCGCCGACCGCACACCTGGCCTCGAGCGCGAGGCGGACCGTGCGGCGGATGCCCAGCGGATCGCCGGCGTGGAAGCCACAGGCGACGTTCACCGACGTGACGAGCGGAATGAGAGCGTCGTCGTCGCCCATCGGCCAGGGCCCGAGGCCCTCGCCGACGTCGGCGTTGAGGTCGATGCGCGCACCCACGCACGCATCCTACGCGCCTTCCGGGCCCACAGGGCCGGCGAGTGGCGGGTCGCCCGCCTCCAGCCGCGAGCGCCTCGTGCCGGCCGCTGCTCGCCACCATGCGCGCCACGCGATGATTCCTGTCTGGCGTGGCGAATTGGACGTCTCTCCCAACCGATCAGCGCGCGCCACGCACGAAGGGGCCATGCCCGGCTGTCCGGGGGCTGTCCGGAGCAGGAATGATGGCGTCCGGCGCGATGGTCGACGGAGCTGCCCGTGACCGACCGCCCGGCGCGGGGCCCGCGGCGTCCGGCGCCATGGTCGGCGGGCATCCCGTGGCCGGCCGCCCCGCGCGGCAATGCCCGGCGCGATCGTCAGCCCCGTCTGCGCAGCCGGGCGGTACGATCACCGACGTGGACCAGCCGGGCGACGACTACGCGCTGCTCGATGCCGGCGACGGCCGTCGGCTGGAGCGCTTCGGAAGGTTCCTGCTGGACCGCCCGGCCCCGGCCGCGGACGGCGTACCCCGGCGACTCCCCGGCGCCTGGGATGCGGCGGCCGCCCGGTACCAGCGCGATGCCGGGGCACGCGATGCCGGGGCACGCGATGGAGGCTGGGTTCCCATCGACGCGCTTCCGCAGCGCTGGACGGTCACCATCGAGGGCCTCCCGATGGAGCTCCGCCCGACCGCCTCCGGTCAGGTCGGCCTCTTCCCGGAGCACGCCGCTGTCGCCGGCTGGGCCGCCGCCCAGGCCGAAGCGGTTGCCGGCGCGCACGGCCGGCCGGCGGCAGTGCTGAACCTCTTCGCCTACACCGGTCTCGTGACCCTGGCCCTCGCCCGCGCCGGGGCCCGGGTGGTCCACGTGGACGCCTCCCGTCCGGCGGTCGCCTGGGCGCGCCGCAACGCCGGCCTCGCCGGCCTCGCCGATCGCCCGATCCGTTGGCTCGTGGAGGACGCGGCCCGCTTCGTGGCCCGCGAGACGCGCCGCGAGCGGTGCTACGACGGCGTCGTGCTGGACCCGCCGACCTATGGCCACGGGCCGGGTGGGGGAGCGTGGCGCCTCGCCGAGGACCTCGAGCCCCTCCTCGCCGCGATCCGGCCCCTCCTGGCGTCGGGCCCGTGGTTCCTGGCCTGCACCGCCCACGCGACCGGGATGCCGCCCCGGCTCCTCGCCGAGGCGGTCCGCGGGGCGCTGGACCCGGGCGCAGGAGCTCCGCGCCTCCTGGAGCTCGCTCTCGACGCGGCGAGCGGGGCCCGGCTCGCGGCCGGCTGGGCGGTGCTGGCGACCTCCGCGCCGGAGGAGGCCCGGCGATGACAAGACCCGGTCGCGGCGGTGAGGCGACCACGGGCGAGGTTGTCAGCAGCGCGGCGAACCCGCGCATCAGGGCCGCCCTGGCCCTGCGCGATCGTCGCGGACGGGGCGAGTCCGGTCGGCTCCTCGTGGACGGGTCCCGCGAGGTCCTCCGGGCTCTCGAGTCCGGCCTGAC